>QIDN01000352.1 GCA_003229345.1 Nitrospirota bacterium
GAGTGCGCGTTCGATCAAACTCGACCTGCCGCCGTTCACGTTGGTGGGCGCGACGACGCGGGCAGGATCGTTGACCTCTCCCCTGCGCGACCGTTTCGGCGTGGTGCATCGTCTCGATTTTTACTCGGCGGATGAGTTGAGCACCATTTTGCACCGCTCCGCCAAAATCCTCGACGTCGAAATGACTGAAGAAGGATGTGTGGAGATCTCCCGGCGTTCGCGCGGCACACCACGTATCGCCAACCGCCTGCTGCGGCGCGTACGTGACTACGCCCAGGTGAAGGGCGACGGCATCATCAATCCGGACATCGCCGACAAGGCGCTGGCGTTGATGGAAGTGGATAGTGCCGGGCTGGACAAGATGGATCACAAACTACTGCTGACGCTGATCGACCAGTTCAAAGGCGGCCCGGTGGGCGTGGAAAGTCTCGCCGCCTCCATCCACGAAGAACGCGAAACCATCGAGGACGTCTACGAGCCGTATCTCCTGCAGAAGGGATTCCTCCACCGCACCCCACGCGGACGCGTCGCCACAGCGTTGGCGTTCGAGCATTTTGGCAAAATCCAACCTCGCCGGGATTCACAAAATTCTCAAAACTCTTTATTTTAATAAAAGCAGAAGGAAGAATCCCCCCAACCCCCTTTACAAGGGGGAGCTAAATCACCCCAACCCCTCTTTAAAAAGATGGGCCTATTGAGTCCAGCGTCACGCTGGCCCCTCCGGGGAGGAGTTCCAGATTTTTTGAAAGCGCGGGAGGAAAGAGTCGTCCATTTTGGTGGAGCCCAGCATGTCCGTCGTCTGGTAGGTGGTGAAGCCATGGAAATCGCGGCTACCGGTGGGGATCATGTCGTATTCGTCGGCGAGGTCGAGGAAGTATTGCACTTTGCCGGTTTTTTCGTGGTGAGGGTAGATACATTCCAGACCGAGTAGACCTTTGGCCTTTAACTCCTCCACCATTCCCGGGACGGCTTCCTTTTTTCTACCCTTGTCCGGATTATAAAGAGAGTAAGTCCGCTCTCCGGGATGCGCCAGCACCGGCACTCCGTTGCTTTCGCGCACCATGCTCAATGCTTCTTCGATTTGAAGGTTTTCTTTTTCGATGTTGTATTTGACCAGATATTTGTCGAACGCCACGTTGGTGCTTTTGACGATTCCCAGGCGGACCATCTCGCGCGCCAGATGCGGCCGCGCCAGCACCCCTTCCGATGCTTTTTTAACATTATCGAACGTAACCGTTCCGCGAAAGCGTTCGGGAATCACTTCATTGATCCTTGCGATCAGTTGGTGCATGCGTTCTTCGCGGGACTCTTTCATTTTTTCGACACGGTTCCACAAATCCGGAAGTATGGAATCGAGGGATTTGAAATAGGCCAACAGGTGCAGGTTGAAATCGCGGTACTGCACGGTGATCTCAATACCGCAAAAGGTGAAGATGCTGGAATCTTTCGCGGCGCCCATGAACTCCGGCAGGCCCGAAAAGGTATCGTGATCCGTCAGCGCCATGATGCCCACACCGTTTTTCTTGCCGATGGCGATCAGCTCCGCTGGCGCAAACTCGCCGTCGGAAAAAATGGAGTGCATGTGAATTTCAGATTTGCGTGTGGTCATGGTCCTCACTAAGGGAATGAGGCTTGAGGGAGAGCGTTACTCTGATGTCCATTTTAACTTCTTTTACCTTCAAAAGAAACCGATCGTAGTGAAAAACAGCCGTTTTCTCGCTCTCTCTTTCATTTCCCAATGCCTGCTCCATGATGTAAAATCGTGGAATCATTGATTTAGAGACGCCACCATGAGGATGGCCCCTTGCGCCAACACAACCGAAACATGAAAATTTTGAGAACAGCCACGAGCCTGATATTGACGGTTTGGATGGGCTGTACCGCCCTTCCCGATCAAACCGCATCCCGGTCCGGGGAGGTGCTCATCGTCTACTCGGGAAACGCGCTGGGCGAGCTCAAACCCTGCGGCTGTGACAAGGAGGAAGATCAGGGCGGTATTGAACGCCGAATGAGCTACCTGAAACAGATGATGCCGCAAGAGCCCAACACACTGCTTGTCGATCTGGGAGACAACTTCAAGGGATCGACCCGGCAGGGCAAACTCAAGGCGCAGACCATGATGCAAGCCCTGGGGCGGATGAACTATGACGCCATCACCCTGGGTGACAAAGACTTACTGTACGGCAACGGATTTCTCAGCAGCATACAAAACATCCCGTGGGTGGCGGCCAACCTGCAGCTGGAAGGACTCGCCCTGCCGCCTTCGCGGATCAAGGTGCTGGCCAACGGCTTGAAAGTGTGGGTCACCGCCGTGGCCGATCCGGATCTTTTTTACGCGTCTTCCGACTCCAACGTCAAACTGAGTGATCCATTGGCGGCGTTACAGCAACAACTGGAAGCCGCCCGCAAGAGTGCTTCGCCGGACCTGGTAGTCGTCCTCACCCACATGCCACGTGACAAGGGAATGAGATTTCTGGACGTGCCCGGGGTGGATATAGTCATCAACGGTCATATAGAAAAGGATAGCGATATCATCGACATGACCCCGGTCGAAAAAGGAGGAAAAATTTTCGTTGCACCCGGCCCCCTGGGACAAAAAATGGGAGAGTTACGAGTCCGTATCAATCCGGACGGAGAAAAAACATTTCAGCAGAAAATGGTCCGTTTGGGATCCAAAGCCCCCTTGGACCCGGAAATGACGCAACTCTACGACGCGTACAACGCGAAAGTGGAAGAGCTGTTCATGGCTACCCTGGCCGCCAAGCGCAAACAAAAACAAAATCGGGTCTACGCGACGGACCAGACCTGTCTGACCTGCCACGCGAAGGAACATGACCTCTGGTCGAAGACGGGTCACAGTCGAGCTTACACAGCACTCCAGGAAGTGAACAAATCCTTCGACCCGGAGTGCCTGGTCTGCCACACCACTGGCTTCGGGAAACCGGGCGGGTTTATCAGCGAAATCGATACGCCGAAACTCATAAATGTGCAGTGCGAAATATGCCACGGGGTGCGTCTGGAGCATGCCCAAAACCCGCAGGGGGGATTCGCGGGGGAAGCCAGGGCGGCCTGCGGCAAATGTCATGTAAAGAAACACAGCCCGAAATTCAATTTTAGCCAGTATTGGCTGCGTATTCGTCACTGAAAATTTTCGGCTGAAGGGATGGCATAAGCACCCCCTTTTCCCATATAATAGAAGGACATTCAATCCTATTGGAGTTTCCATGAAATACGCTATCGCGTTCATTTTTTGTGTGTTGCTTGCATTCCCGGCCGCCGGGACCGTGGCAATATCCGCCGAAAAAAGCCAAGCCCCAAAAATCAAATTGGACCAGGTACCTGGAATCAAGGGCAAGTATCAACTTTTGGGCAAGGCGGATGGGCTCAAAGGGGCCAAGCAGATTGAGATGATCGAATTTTTCAATTATTCGTGCGGCCACTGCTATAAGTTTCTGGAAACTTCCAA
>QIDN01000286.1 GCA_003229345.1 Nitrospirota bacterium
GTGGATGCGATGCAGGCCAGTCGTGAATCAGGCTGAACCTCGTTAACCCCGTCGCCACATCCAGCACCGGCGCGGTGCCCGGCGGAATCTGGTCCTTGAGTGGATCCTCCCACGGAAAGTTTTTGGTCAGCGCCATGTAATAACTGTAACTCTCTGCCAGCATGCGGACCACGACCGGGTCGTCACGCAACGCCTTCTGATTTTGGAGCGTCTCCGCCAGCTCACGGAACAGCGCTTCCATATCAGGACCGAGGTCGTCAATAGACTTCGAAGATTGAGGCGGGGCGGGGTCGGCGTTGCGGTTCAATTTGATATGGTCCCAATTCAAAAATACCATCGGGCGTTCATGCTGAACGTACACCCGGTCCGCCAGATCGATCATCAGTTCGGGATACGCGTAGCGGAGCAGAAGATTGAACGTGGCCTGTCGACGCTGTCCCTCATCCCCCAGCGCAAACCCCAAACGCGTATTGAGATGTTCGAACAATTCACGCAGGCGCACGCTCATTTCAGGCGAGGAGGAACGGTCCAGCCCCTGCCAGGCACGACCGGCATCCGTCAAAAGAGGCAGACGTTCCTTGTCATCTGTAAAAATGGGAGAATTCATTTATTCAAAAATAATTCTAAAAATTTTCGTAGTTGCCCCATTTATGGGGCTCCCCTACGGGGAGGGGAAACTTGCTACCGGTTAACGGCTATCAATGATCGGTGGACGCAATTAACAACGTTACAGTTATCAGCGGCGATTCGCCGCCGATTAATCGAGCAACTACAAAAGCAGAAGGAAGAATCCCCCCAACCCCCTTTACAAGGGGGAGTTAATCACAAAAGAGGTCCGGAGGTTTTTTCGACGGCCTTTAAAATTTCATCATTATCAATGAGAGCGGCGACGGTTGCAATATCCGGCGCCAGTTCCCGGTCACGCTTCATATACTTGACATGGCGGCGGATCACCTTGTAAGCGGCGAGTGATCCCTTTCCCGGCTTCAGGTTGGTGAACAAATCCAGTGCCTGCGCCGCGCACAACAATTCGATGGCCGCCACCTGCTTGACATTCTCCAGAACCTGGCCCGCCTTGCGTGCGGCAATTGTCCCCATGCTCACATGATCTTCCTTGTTGGCAGACGTCGGGATCGAGTCCACCGAAGCCGGATGTGCCAGCACTTTATTTTCCGACACCAACGCAGCGGCGGTGTATTGGACAATCATGAAGCCGGAGTTCACCCCGCCTTCCTCGATCAGGAACGACGGCAGTCCGCTCAGCGTGGGATTAACCATCCGCTCCACCCGGCGCTCGGAAATACTGGCAAATTCCGCCAGCGCGATAGCCAGAAAATCCATCGCCAACGCCACCGGCTGGCCGTGAAAATTGCCGCCGGACATCACCTGTCCGTTGGGAAACACCAAGGGATTTTCGGTGGCGGAATTCATCTCCGTTTCGACGACTCGTTTGACGTGGGAGAGGGTATCGCGGCTGGCGCCATGCACCTGCGGCACGCACCGCAAAGAATAGGCATCCTGCACCCGCCCGCAATCCTTGTGCGAGGAAATAATCTCACTGCCATCGGTGATGCGCCGCATGTTGGCGGCGGAATCGATCTGTCCCGGATGTGGCCGCAGATGATGGATGCGCTTGTGAAATTGTTTGTTGCTTCCCAGCAATACTTCGAGACTCATCGCAGCGGCAATATCCAGGACCTTGGCCAATTGGATCGCCCGGTGCAGGGTGAGTGCGCCGATAGCCGTCATGACCTGAGTCCCATTGACGAGGGCCAATCCCTCCCCTTCCGCCAACTCGACGGAAGCGATGCCGGCACGTTTGAGCGCCTGCGCTCCCGAAAGCGTCCGGCCCTGGTAACGCGCCTGACCCCGGCCGATCAACACCAGCGACAGGTGCGCCAACGGCGCCAGATCCCCGCTGGCCCCCACCGATCCCTGCTCCGGAACAACGGGAACTATCTTTTTATTGAACAATCCGATTAAAGTATCCAGGGTTTTAGGACGCAGGCCGGAATACCCCTTGGCTTTACTGTTGATCATCAACAGCAACGTACAGCGAACAATATCATCGGCTAAAGGATTCCCCACACCTGCGGCATGACTCATGAGAATATTTTTTTGAAGCTGTTTTCCCTGGGCGCGGGAAATGGTCACGTCACTGAACGCGCCAAACCCGGTGGTGATACCATAAATCACCTTTTTCGCGCGGACTGCCGCATCGATATGCAACCGCGCCGCCTTCACCTTTTGTTTGGCCTCAGACGATATTTTGACGGAGGTTCCGCTTTGCAATACGGAGACTGCATCGTCCAAAGTTAGTTGATCGCCGTTCAATACCAGAGATTTCATCGCGATTCTTTCATGTCACATCTCCAACTCAAGGCCAGTTCCAGATGATTCGTCCAAACAAATAAAATCCGATAAGGGTTGTGGGAAGCACGTAGGGAACCAGTGGAAACGCCGTTCCCATAACCAGTGTATACGAAGAAAATAAAACCCGCCCGGCATAAATCGCCGCCAGCACCAATACCAGCTTCCGGGAGCCCCGGTAAATAAAGAACGATAGGGTCCCGATAAAAACGATGAAGAAAATCAATGAACCCGCTACCTGGGGCGTAATGTTAAAAGCAGGCACCTTCCAATAAGTCAGAATCAAATAGACTGCATTCAACAGCATGAAACCGATGGCGGCCTGGTGATATCTTTTCAGATTTTCAGGTAATGTTTGAGGTTCCGACATAATCCACTTAATGAAGGGTTGATATCGGTCGGCCAACCGATGGATGACGCTTCTCTCCAAACCGATTGCAGTTTGCAGGGGGGTATGGTAGCTTTCCTTTTTTAGCAATCACCCTTACCCACGAAGCCATGACATCCGCCCAGGAACAACTTAAAATCATCAAACGCGGCACGTCGGAAATCATCGACGAAAAAAACCTGTCCCGCGCTTTGGAGAAGTCCATTAAATCAGGCAAGCCCCTGCGAGTCAAGGCCGGCTTCGATCCCACCGCTCCCGACTTGCACCTCGGCCATACGGTGCTTCTACAGAAGATGAAACAGTTCCAGGATCTGGGTCACGAGGTGGTGTTTCTGATCGGCGATTTCACGGGGATGATCGGCGATCCGACAGGCAAATCCGAAACCCGCAAAAGCCTGACACCGGAAGAAGTCAAGGTCAATGCCCAAACCTATCTGGAACAGGTCTACAAAATCCTCGATAAAAACAAAACCACCATCATGTACAACAGTGAGTGGATGAACAAGTTTTCCTCAACAGACATGATCAATCTGGCCGCCCGATACACCGTTGCCCGCATGATCGAACGCGACGATTTTAAAAAACGTCTGGCCAACAATCTACCCGTCTCTATTCACGAACTGCTGTATCCGTTGATTCAGGGATACGATTCGGTGGCCATGAAATCGGACGTCGAGTTGGGAGGC
>QIDN01000021.1 GCA_003229345.1 Nitrospirota bacterium
TGTCATGCTGAGCCTGTCGAAGCATGGCAACGTGTCCCCCTTCGACAAGCTCAGGGTGACACGGCCATTCAATAGACTCATTATCAATGGGCACATGTTATCATAATGTCTGGAAAATCAAGGAGGCTGAAAACCAAAATCAGAAATTATTGCCCACTGGCCCGGATTGTAAAAATCGGGAATTAAGGCAGGAAAATCAAACCGATTCCCTGGATTTCTGCTGAGACGGCCCTTGATTGTGATAGTATGTGGCCATCTTACTAGTGAACTTTTTTAAACCCATATCCGGTTCTGGACAGGGTGCGGAAGCGCCTCTCTTCAGACATATCCGGATTTTGAACGGTATAGGGAGCACGAGAACACCCATGTCAGATCAAATAAGCAGTACGGAAATCAAAGTAAAAATCATCCTCGATGAAGCATACCTCACATTCAGTGAAACCGCCGAACGTAAAGACGAAGCCAATGACCGAAAACTGGACGGCTCCGTCTGGGAAGAAGGCAAGATGGATGGCGAGTTCGACGAAGAGGATTACAACCGCATTCTCGAATTGCAATTGGAAGCCGCAAAAGTCTGCGACACCAATCCGGAACTCGAACAAAAAACCGAAGAGCTATTCCAAAAGGTGACCGCCGATAATGCCGATGAAATATTAAAAGAGATCGTGGAGGACCCGGATATCAAAATCCTGGGACGTGTTGCCGTTGCCATATTCCTGCTCCGGTTTCCGACCGTCCAGACGTTTGTGAACAAGGGACATCCCCTGGTGCTGGCTACCGACGAGTACATGCTGGAGAACGCCGACGCCCAAAACTGGCACGATTATAAAAACCTCGCGCAGGAAATGCGCTGGGACCCGAGGGACTGAGCTTCCTCTAACTCAAGCTCACCCTGACATTACGGGGAATTCCCAAGATGGATAAAAGGAAATCATTACGCTACCTGCTGGATAAGGACCGGTTCAAGGGCAAGAAACTGCCGCCCAAGCTCCAGACCAACGAAGACCTCATCGACCCTGACCAGCGGGGCGACCACACCACCGCCGACAAACACATTGTCGACATCGAACGACTCAAGGCCAACTTCCAAAAACCCATCGAGGATATGGAATTTTCCCGCCGGGGTCTGTTCGGTGGCCTCACCAAGCTGAAAGAATACGCCGAGGAATCGGACGAAAAAGCCAAAGAACTCAAACAGCTCAAAAAGAAACAGCGCCGGATTAAAGTCAACCTGAAACCGGAAGAGGAAGAAACGGAAGAAGGCACCGAGGCTGTCGCCGAGTTGGAGCCCTCCACCGAAACTGATACCGAGACTGAAGAATCCGCAGAAGAAGCAGCGGAAGAAACAGAGGAAAAACCAAAACGAAACATCCTCCGCCGGTCTTACGAGTTTTTCTTTCCGAAGTACCATGAAGAAGAAAAACCCTCCCCGAAATCCATCAAAGCGAAGGCTGAATCCGGCGAAGCGATCGACGCAGTCGACGAGGAGACGGCCGAGACCGGCGAAGAAGAGAGCGACAACGAAAAGGAATTGAATCGGCGCAACCTGATTCGGCAAGGGGTTCACATGTTCGCCAAGCCGACGATAGAGAACATCCAGGGGAAGATCGACAAGGTCAACCAGACGGTCGACAAGTTCACCAAACGCGTACCGCTCTTGCGGCCGCCGGGGGCCATCTCCGAGCGGGCGTTTCTGCAGGCCTGCACCCGATGCGACAAATGCCTGAATGCCTGCCCGAAAGACGCCATCCAGCGGGTGCCCAAAAAAATGGGATTCCTCATCATGGACACGCCGTACATCGATCCCCTAAAAGTGCCGTGCGTGATGTGCGACGATCTCCCGTGCATTCCCGCCTGCCCGGATGGCGCGTTGCTGCCCGTACCCGGCGGCCCGGCGGATGTGGAAATGGGCTACGCCATCCTCGATAAAAGAAAATGCCAGTCCTACGGTCACACGTTTTGCCAGCAATGCGTCATCGACTGCCCGGTTCCCGGCGCCATCACCCAGAACCAGGAGCAACAACCGATCTTCCATAAAGATATCTGCACCGGCTGCGGCGTGTGCGTGCGCTCGTGCAGTACGGTCAACATCCCGGTGGCGATCAAAATCAAACCGCAGATGGTGATCGAATGGCAGCTCCGCAAAAAAGCCATGGAAGAAAAGGAAAAGGAACTGGAAGCCGAGCGTAAAGCCGAGGAACTTGCCGCACGGCAGAAAGCGGCCGTGGCCACTGAAACCGCAGATGAACCCCCAGAAGACACAGAAGCCGAAACCGATTCGCTCCCTGATTCCGAATAGGCCCACATCTCCCGACTAAATAATAACTCCTTGCAAACAGGCCCTATTTCCAGTATTTTGATGGGTCCTTTTTCCCCTATTTTTAACGGCTTTAGACTTATGGCGCAGAAATTTAAAAGAACACACCATTGCGGCGAGTTGAGCGACGGGCAGGTGGGCGACACCGTCACCCTGTGCGGCTGGATTCATACCCGGCGCGATCACGGCGGCCTCATTTTCATCGATCTGTGGGACAAGAACGGCCTCACCCAGGTGGTACTGAACCCGCAGATCGACCAGCTGGCGCACCAGGAAGCGCAAGCCCTGCGCAACAACTTCGTGATTGCCGTCACCGGCAAGGTACGCGCCCGTCCGGATGACATGATCAATTCCAAACTCGCCACGGGGAAAATCGAAGTGTATGTGGACGAGTTGGAAATTCTCAACAAATCGGAAACACCGCCGTTTCAGGGATGGGACGATCAGGAGGTTTCCGAAGTGTTGCGCCTCAAGCACCGCTACCTCGATCTGCGTCACGCCAAGCTCTTACGCAATCTGACCCTGCGCGACCAGATCACCCGCGTAGTGAGAAAAGTTCTGCACGCTCAGGACTTCACCGAGGTGGAAACACCGATCCTCACCAAAAGCACGCCGGAAGGCGCGCGCGATTACCTGGTGCCGAGCCGTCTCAACCCGGAAAATTTTTACGCCCTGCCGCAGTCGCCGCAGTTGTTCAAACAAATTCTGATGGTCGCCGGCATGGACCGCTATTTCCAAATCGTCAAATGTTTCCGCGACGAGGATCTCAGGCAGGACCGGCAACCGGAGTTCACTCAGATCGATATGGAGATGTCGTTCATCGACGAAGAAGAGTTGTTTAAGCTGGTCGAGAACATGATGGCCGCCATCTATAAAGAAACGCTGGACATCACTATCAAAACGCCGTTCCCCATTCTCAAATATCAGGACGCCATTGACCGGTTCGGGAGTGACAAACCGGATCTCCGGTTCGGTATGGAAATCGTCGACCTGACGGATACCGTCGCGGGCACGGAGTTCAAAGTGTTTGCCGACGTATTGAAAAGCGGCGGGCAGATTCGCGCCCTCAATGCTAAAAAGAGCACCGAGGTGTTGTC
>QIDN01000443.1 GCA_003229345.1 Nitrospirota bacterium
CTCCCCTTGATCGACCGCAATTTTTATGAGGAAAAACCGCTTTTAACGGATATCGTGGGCGGCTCCGCTGGTAAATATCGAATCTACTCCGGCCGCATCGATAAGAAGCCGAATCCCATGTTGTATCCCACTGGGCCAAATCGTGTGGCGGGCGTGCGAGCGGCGAAACAACAACTCTATCCCTTGCAGGGAATGGTCTTTGGAATAGAGCATGTGGGCGGTATTCCGGGTCTCGCCTTGGATATCCAAAATCATTTAATATGGTATCAATTCCTCATTCAATCCGAACCGGATCGCCGAAGGGTGATCTTAAAAAGAAGTAACGTTAAATATTGGATCGATGGAGATTCTCCGACCTATCATGTTGAGGGAGGATTTCCGATCATATTACCGGACCGGGTGAAAGTTTTTGAAGATGCTTTGCCGCGGGCGTTTCTGGTTCCTAAAATGAGAGTTCCGGAGGATGGCCGGGTTATCAACACTTACTACGATAAATCGTTCGATCCTTTTAGCGAAGTTTTGCTCAACGAACCGGTGGAATTTAAGGAATCCGCTCATTTCAAAGGGGAAGTCGAAGAGGTGACCTATAGTCCCAACCATGTGGTGGTGAAAACCGGGCAGGAGGGCAACGGGTTTCTGGTATTACTGGATACCTATCTTCCCGGATGGACGGTAAAAGTGGATGACCGGGAGCAAACGATTTTGAAGGCTTACGGTTTTTACCGGGCTGTGCAACTGGGACCGGGCGAGCATACCCTGGAATTTGATTACTTCCCGGAAGGGTTCAAGGAAGGTTTGATCGTTACCGGTATTACTCCCGTGCTGGGTCTGGCGGGGTATGTGGTTTGGAGAAGACGTTTGAAAAGTTCGATCTGAGGGCATAAAAATTTTTATTGTTTGATAAGAGTTCATGAAAAAAGTAATTCAGGCTTCCGCTCCAGACAGTCGGATAAGATAATAACTGTTTATCAACAACTCTTGCCTCATTCATGCCAACCAACAAGACTGCATATAAAAACTTAAAATTACCCCCTGGATTTTTACGGGAGCTTTCCGGGATGTTATTGCTGTTCCTTGTGGCTCTGAATGTTTTTTCCCCGATGTTCTTCATGGGCAAAGCTATTTTCCATCGGGATTACCATTTTATTACGTATCCTTTTAGGTATTTCCTCGGCCAGGCTTACCAACAGGGAGTGATCCCATACTGGGTTCCCAATGTTTACGGCGGGATGCCGTTCATGTCCCTGTTTCATCCGGGAGTATTTTATCCTCCCAGCATCCTCTTCTTTTTGCAGGATACGGTTTTAGCGATCAATCTTTTTTATTTTCTGCATTTTCTGGTATTGGGAGTTTTTTTGTTTCTATTGGGAAAACTCTGGGGACTTTCCTTTGCCGCGCGATTGTGTTCCAGCGTTACCGGGATGTTGAGCGGATTTATATTCGGATCGGTGCTTCTCAGTAATTATTTTATGGCCGCCGTGTGGCTTCCCATGATTTTCTGGTTGTACCTGAAGTACAGACAGGAAAAGCACATCGGTTATTTTATCGGCACGGTATTGGCCATTGCCACTCAAACGCTGGCGTCGTGTCCTGAAATCAGTGTGATGACCGTGCTGCTTCTGTTTCTGCACCAACTTTGGTTTACCTCTAGAGAAGAAGGAATTGCGGCCTATTTCCGTATAACACTCTCTCTGGGTCTGGCGGTTGTTCTGGCGCTGGGGCTTTCGGCTCTGCAGTTATGGCCCTCTGCCAAACTCATGCCTCATTCCCCCAGGGCCATGGGAATGAACTATGAAGCCCATTCCACTTGGTCCCTGGAATTACCCAAGCTGGCCACGCTCGTGTTGTCCCCCGGCTATATAGGGGATTCCAGCACGGGCGATTTTTTATACGGGTTTCTGCATACCGTTCATATGGGGCTTCTGGCGCTTATTTTTATCTTTATCGGGTTCTTCGTTCGAAAGGAGAAACCCATCGGTTTCTGGTTGGTGGTCTTTTTATTTGGAATATGGTTTGCATTGGGAAAATACAATCCCCTCTATGAATATATCTATCATTCGGTGCCTTTGTTAGAACTTTTTCGGTTTCCATCCAAATACTTTTATGTGTCCTCGTTTGCCGCGGTATTTCTCACAGGTTATGTTTTGGATTATATTTTGAAGCATACAGAAAGCCGCCGCCTCAAAATTATTCCGGTTTTGTCGGTTTTAATCATTATTTTTGGAATGGTTGCAATTCTCGGGGTATGGCAACCGACTCTCGGAATTGAAAATTCCATGGTCATTCTGTTTGTTTTTGGCCTTATTTACATATTGTATTATTTTGGCAAACTCAAAAAAACAGTTTTTACTGTTCTAATTTTTCTTCTTATTTTCATTGATTTGAGTATCAAAGATTTTAAATTGCTTCCGCTGATTGATAGAAGTTTTTATGACGAAAAACCGGTTTATATGAAATACCTGCAGAACACCTTCGGCAAGTACCGAATTTTTTCAGGAAGCATTCTAAAAGATCCCGGCACCATGGAATTCCCTAACGCTCCTTCCGCTCTGCAGAGCGTTAAAGTGATGAAGCAATATTTAGCTCCTTATACCGGGATGGTTTATGGAGTGGAAAATGCGGTGGGAAGACCGGGTCTGGGGTTGGGATTAAAATATCAGTTGCTTTGGATGTCGGTATTGAGACAATCCAATCCTGAAATGAGATTGCGTATCTTAGAACGCAGTAACGTCAGATATTGGATCAATCTGGATCAAGAGACCCGTTTTAACGAAGATGGGGAGCCGGTGATCCGCCCCGATCGAATATATGTTTTGAAGAACGCTTTGCCCCGGGCCTACCTCGCTCCAAAAATGAGAGTCTTGGATGAGAAGGCTGTTCTCAATACGTACTATGCCGCTTCGTTCGAGCCCCTCAAGGAAGTCCTGTTGACCCAACCGGTGGAATTCCAGCCTTCTGACCACTTTCAAGGACAGGTCGAACAGGTGGCTTACCGGCCCAACCATGTCACCATCAAGACCCGCCAGGATGGGAACGGATTTCTGGTATTGAATGACACCTACTTTCCCGGTTGGACAGTGACCGTTGATGGCAAAGAGGGGGAAATCCTGAAGGCCAATCATTATTATCGGGCCGTTCAACTGGGGCCGGGCGAGCATACTCTGGAATTCGATTACTTCCCGGAAGGATTCAAGGAAGGCTTGATTGTCAGCTCTATTTTCCTGCTCATCCTGATCGCTCTGCCTCTCTGCAGGCCTATCAAAAGACTCCAGCCCCAATCTTCTCTCCTCTCTGATTCGGGTCCTGAAAAACCTATTGAATCCGACACAACTTTAGATAAATAAAGGGTTTTTCCGGTTTCAGTGATGTTCCAGGCCCGCCTGCGGCCCCGACTTTCCTCATAACCGGCGATTTATCAATATCTTATTGATTTTAAAGGCCTAAATTCATATAATGGCGGGTATGAAAGTCGCTCGGGATTACATAGTTATTGGCAGTGGCCTCGCCGGCCTCACTTTTGCCCTGAAGATCGCTGAATATGGTTCCGTGGCCCTGATTACCAAGGACGCGGTGGAAGAGTCTGCCACCCGCTACGCCCAGGGGGGGATCGCCTCGGTCATGGCAGAAGATGATTCGGTGGACCTCCATGTGACGGATACCATCGAAGCCGGGCGCGGCCTGTGCCAGGAAGACGTGGTTCGCTGTATTGTCCGCGAAGGACCCGCCCGGGTCCGGGAATTGATCCAACTGGGAACCCGGTTTACCCGCACCCAGGGGGAGGACAGTTTTCATCTGACTCAAGAAGGTGGTCATTCCAAGCGTCGCATCCTGCATGCCGACGACCTCACCGGCTGGGAAATCGAACGAGCCCTGATCGAAGCCGTCCGCACCAAACCGAATATCGAAATTTATCCCTACCATATGGGGATTGATATCATCACTCGTTCCAACATTGACCCTGCTATTAAACCGGGGGACAAGAAGGACGAGGCTCTCGGCCTGTACGCGTTGAACGAACAAACTGGCAAGGTGATCACATTTACCGGCAAAGCCGTTTTGCTGGCCACGGGCGGGGCGGGCAAAGTTTACCTGTATACGTCCAATCCCGATACCGCGACCGGCGATGGCATCGCGTTGGCTTATCGCGCAGGTGCCAAGATCGCCAATATGGAATTTTTCCAGTTCCACCCCACTTGTCTCTATCATCCGCAGGCGAAATCGTTTTTGATCTCGGAAGCGGTGCGCGGAGAAGGAGGCATCCTTCGCTTGAAA
>QIDN01000382.1 GCA_003229345.1 Nitrospirota bacterium
CCGCGTTACTATCCAAAGCCGATCTGGTGTCGCAGATGGTGTTCGAGTTCCCGGAACTGCAGGGCATCATGGGTGGCTATTATGCCGAACATTCCGGCGACAGCGCAGAGGTGGCGCAGGCCATCAAGGAACATTACCAGCCCGCCTTTGCCGGAGACGCCGTGCCCTCGACGCCTGCCGGTGCCGTGGTGGCAGTGGCGGACAAACTGGATACCATTGTCGGCTGTATCGGCGTCGGCCTCATCCCTTCCGGTTCGGAGGACCCGTACGCGTTGCGGCGTCACGCCCTGGGTATCATCCAGATATTGATTCATTACGATTATGGCGTTGCGCTCTGGTGGTTGATCGATCAGGGCATCGAAGTCCTGGGAGACAAGGCCAAATTATCCCAGGATGAAATTCGCAGGCATTGCAAGGATCTGTTCGCCCAGCGGTTCAAAACTCTATTGAGCGCCGAGGGATTTGAGTATGACGTGATCGATGCCGTGCTGGAGACGGAAATCGTTTCCCTGAAAGATACCAAGGAAAAAGCCGTGGCCCTGGCCGATCTCAAAAAACGGGATTACTTTGAGGACCTGGCGACGGCGTTCAAACGCGTGGCACGTATTATCGAGGGCGACGTGCCGGGCGAGGTGAACCAGGAACTTCTTACAGAGGAAGCGGAACTGGCTCTGTTCCGGAAATTTGCCGGAATCAAGCCCACCGTGGAGAAGCATACCCAGACGGGTGAATATTCGGCCGCTTTGGCGAAGATTGCCGTGATCAAAGGCGAGGTCGATGATTTTTTTGATCACGTGATGGTCAACGTGGAAGATGAGGCGCTCAAGGCCAACCGCATGGCCCTGCTCAAGTCGATCGCCGACCTGTTTTCCCCGCTGGCCGACTTTTCCAAGATCGTTCTGAAAAAAACTGAAAAAAAATGATTCCTTCTCTCCTGTTGCCGCATCTTTAATGTTACTATTTATCGATCCTTTTTAATTATGAGATGTTTCACCCTGACCGATACTCCTGAATAGCGCAAATGACCAGTAAGTACGTTTACTTTTTTGGTGCCGACCAGACCGAAGGCAAAGCGGAGATGCGCGAGTTGTTGGGCGGCAAAGGCGCCAACCTGGCTGAGATGGCGAATCTCGGCATCAACGTTCCCCCTGGTTTTACCCTCACCACCGAAGCCTGCACCCATTACTTCCAAAAGAAGCAAAAGCTCCCGCCGTCGTTGTGGAACGAAGTGCTGGACAACCTGAAGACCCTCGAAAAAGCCATGGGCAAGGAGTTCGGCGGCACGGAAGAACCCTTGCTGGTGTCTGTGCGGTCCGGTTCGCGTGCGTCCATGCCGGGAATGATGGATACGGTGCTCAACCTCGGCCTCAATCCCGACACACTGGAAGGCCTGGCCGGAAAAACCGGCGACGGCCGGTTCGCCTACGATTGCTATCGCCGGTTCATTGCCATGTTCGGCAATGTGGTGTTGGGCATGGAGGGTGAACATTTTGAAGAAATTCTGCAACGTAAAAAAACCAAACAGAAAGTCGAGTTCGACACCGAGTTGGGCGTGGGCGATTTGAAAATGGTGATCAAGGATTTCAAGGCGCTGGTCAAACGCAAAACCGGCAAACCGTTTCCCGACAAGCCGATGGATCAATTGAAGTTGGCGGTAGAGGCGGTATTCAGTTCGTGGAACACGGATCGAGCCGTCACCTACCGGCGATTGAACCGGATTCCCGATGACTGGGGCACCGCGGTCAATGTGCAGTCGATGGTGTACGGCAACATGGGGCCGACCTCCGCGACCGGTGTGGCGTTCACGCGCAATCCGGCGACCGGTGAAAATAAATTTTACGGCGAGTATATGATCAATGCGCAGGGCGAGGATGTGGTGGCGGGCATTCGCACACCGAATCCCATTGCGCAGTTGGAAAAAGACATGCCAGAGGTATTCGAAACGCTGACCGGCATCTACAAAAAGTTGGAAAGCCATTACAAGGATATGCAGGATATCGAGTTCACCGTGCAGGAGGACCAGTTGTATATGCTCCAGACGCGGTCGGGTAAGCGCACTGCCGCCGCCGCGATCCGGGTGGCCGTGGATATGGTGAACGAGGGGTTGATCAGCAAGCAGGAAGCCATCTTGCGCGTACCCGCGACGCAGGTGGATCAGATTTTTCATCCTACGGTGGACCCTAAAGCCAAGGCCAAGGTGAAGGTGCTGGGCAAAGGATTGGGCGCGTCACCGGGAGCGGCAACCGGTAAAGTTGTGTTTACGCCGGAGCATGCCATGGAGCTTTCGAAAAAGAAGGAGCGTGTGATTCTGGTGCGGATGGAAACCTCACCGGAGGATATTCATGGCATGAATGTGGCGCAGGGAATTCTGACGGCCAAGGGAGGGATGACGTCGCACGCGGCGGTGGTCGCCCGCGCCATGGGCAAGCCCTGCGTTTCCGGATTGGGCGAACTGCAAGTGGAGCCACGCAAGAAAAGAGCGATGCTCAACGGAGTAGTCCTGAAAGAACTCGATCCCATCACCCTCGACGGGACAACGGGGCAGGTGATGCAGGGCCAGGTCCCACTGACTCAGCCGCGCGTTACCAGTTATTTCAGGCAGTTGATGGGGTGGGCGGACAAGATGCGCCGGCTCAACGTGCGCGCCAATGCGGATACGCCGCACGATGCGCTGGTAGCGCGGGAGTTCGGGGCACAGGGCATCGGCTTGTGCCGTACCGAGCACATGTTTTTCGACGAGGAACGCATTCTGCTGGTGCGCAAAATGATTATCTCCGATAAGGATAAGGTGCGGGAAGAAGCCATCAAAAAACTCCTGCCGATTCAGCGGTCCGACTTTCTTCAAATTTTTAAAGTGATGAACGGCTTGCCAGTGACCATTCGTTTGCTGGACCCGCCTCTGCACGAGTTTTTGCCCGGTACCCCGGCGGAAATCAAAACCCTGGCCAAGCAGATGCGAGTTCCCGCTACCCAGCTGACCCAGAAAATCAATTCGATGAAAGAGCAGAACCCCATGCTGGGCTTGCGTGGATGCCGGTTGGGCATCGTGTTTCCCGAGATATATGAAATGCAGGTGCGGGCCATCATTGAAGCGGCGTGCAAACTGGTCAAAAAAGGGAACAAGGTTTTGCCGGAGATCATGGTTCCGCTGGTGAGTCATGTTAACGAATTCAGATTTGTCCGGGAGCGTATTGACGCGGTGGCTGAAGAGGTGATCGGCAAATCGGATGTGAAACTGGATTACAAGGTTGGCACCATGATCGAACTGCCCCGCGCCGCCGTCACTGCCGATGAAATAGCCAGGGAAGCCGATTTCTTTTCCTTCGGCACCAACGATTTGACGCAAACCACATTAGGCTTGAGCCGGGATGACGCGGGCGCGTTTCTTTCCCAC
>QIDN01000227.1 GCA_003229345.1 Nitrospirota bacterium
CTCCACCCTGAGCGCGGTGTACATCGGTCAAAAACGGTATCAGGATGCGGTCGATCTTCTGAAACCGTTTGTCGATACCGGGCGGGGCACGGTGCCCATCCACAACAATCTGGCGGCGGCTTACCGGCATCTAAAATTGTATCCGTTGGCGATCGAACAACTTGAGCAAGCGCTGGAAAAAAATCCGGACTCGGCAAAATTGCATAACAGTCTGGGAGTCGTTTTCGGAAAACCGGGACAATCGGAGCAGGCGTTGGCCGAATACCGGACCGCGTTGGCTCTCGACCCTGGATACGGTTCGGCGCACTTCAACCTGGCTGTGGCTTTGACGCGGCGGGGGAGAGGTGATGAGGCTTTAAATCATTTTCACATCGCACAACAAGCGAATCCCAACGATCCTGAAATTCTGGCAGGCTTGGGTTGGACCTATCACAAGCTGAACCGGTATCTGCTCGCCATCAGTTATTACAAAGAATCCGCGCGGCTGGCGCCTTCCAATTTACAGGTTCAGCAGGCCTTGGGTGAGTTGTGGGATATCACCCAACACTACGACCGGGCCATCGATGCCTACGAAATGGCCGCCGGACTGGACCCGGCGGAGCCGGATAATTATTATCATCTGGGCCGGCTGAACAATCATTTGAAAGCGGGAGAAAAAGCGGTGGTGTATATGGCGCTTGCAGAATCGTTGTACCGGAAAAAACGCAACTCGGAAATGGCGGAGCATTGCAGAAAAAACATCTCCATCCTGGCAGGGAAATATCATTTCAAAAAAGAACAACTGCGCCGACTAATCCGACCCCGGCACTCTATGGCAGGTTGAGCCATAGCCTTTACCGTTCCAAAATAAAAGTGACGGGACCGTCGTTGACGAGATCGACCTGCATGTCAGCGCCGAACCGCCCTTCCTGAATTTTCAGCTGTGACACGACGAGTTTTTTTATAAAATTTTTGTAGAGCCGCTCCGCTTCTTCGGGAGCGGCGGCGTTGTCGAATCCCGGCCGCCGCCCGCGGGAACAATCGCCTGCCAGCGTGAACTGGGACACCACGAGAACTCCACCCTTCACATCGAGGCAGGAACGATTCATCTTCCCCTCATCGTCGGCGAAGATTCTCAAGTTGAGCACCTTTTCGGCAAGCGCGTTCACCGCTTCGTCGCGATCCCCTTTTTCCGCGCCGAACAGGATCATCAACCCCTTGCCGATCTCACCGACCACCTCATCATTCACGGAAACGGAAGAGCGGAGTACTCTCTGCACTACGATTTTCATAACAGGATGATTTCAGAAAGGGTCAACGAGCTTTAAAGATACGCTGATCGGTGCCGTGCGGCCCAATCGCGACTTTAATCTTACCGTAACAGAGGGGACACCGGCCCTCGTAGGCGTTGCCGTCTTTATTGACATAGATGCGGCGGTACACGTTGCAACACTCAAACAGGATGCCGATAAATTTTTTATCTCTTTGTGGATTCATGCGTCGCCCATGATTTAAACCGCGATCACCGGGGGGTCGCGTTAGCCCTCAAACTTCACGATATTTTTAGCTGCTTTAAAAATTTCTTCTTGGATTCCTTGAAGATTTGATGAGAAATATGCATGGCCTTGGTAATGCGCCGAACCTCTTCGTTTTCCGCGTGCGAAATACTACCATCGGCCACCGCGATGGCCCAGAAGCAATCAACCGCACTCACCCGGTCCTTGTAGGACACACGGCTGTTGAACTCGGTAACGACTTCATGGAAGTCAAATCCGTGCTTCACCTGTTCTTTGATCACCTCGAGCACCAGCTTCTGCTCTTTGGCGGAAAACTCAAACCGTTCCTTCAGGATTTGCTGGAGCGCCTTTCTTTCTTCTTCATGAAAATGGTCGTCCACCTGCGCCACCGAGGCCAGCAGAGCGCCGAACAGACAAATAAAATACACACTGTCATTTTCGAGATCTAACTTTAAGCCCGACCCCTTCATTTTTAATTCCAGCTTTTTAAGGATCGTATTCTTAAAGTACTGGTTGACGGCGGGATTTTTTTCATGAGCCGGTTTAAAAATCGTGGCTTGGAAAAAATTACGCACCTTTCCGAACGACCGCCGGGTAAAGGAGGTCTTTTTGAGCAGATGGATGAATTCCTCCACC
Organism: Nitrospirota bacterium; assembly: GCA_003229345.1. Lineage (GTDB taxonomy): Bacteria > Nitrospinota > Nitrospinia > Nitrospinales > Nitrospinaceae > SZUA-226. The sequence continues at coordinate 2,133 of QIDN01000227.1, forward strand.
AAAGCGTTTTCCTCAGTTTTTAAATTGCGATGCGCGTTGGCTATCGATTCCAACTCGGCGACGATCTCATCTTTTTCTTTTTGGGAGCTAAGCTCCGCCGCCAATTGCTTGAACAAGCGCTCCTGTTCTTTTTTAGGAATCGGCGCCAACAGGTAAGGGTTGAGTTGCCGGATATCACCTTTTTCCAGGCCGAACTTCCGGTAAAACTTTTTCAGGATGTTTTTCTCCGACTCAGTCATTTCGCCGTCGGCCCAGGCGATCACTGCCAGCACTTTCAGAAAAGTCAGATGTTTAAACGACGCCATATTTTTTTTCCTGTCACTTTATTCAAAGGTGTTGATCCATAACACACCGCGCCCTTCCCTTTTGGCGTATGTGAAAATATCCAGAAAGGAATCCTTATTGATGTCGGCGAAGGTCAACTCGTAAAATTTATCATTGAAGGGAAGCCGGCGGCGGGACTCTTTCCAGAACCGCCATTTGCCCAGTCCTCTCAAATAATGAATTCCATTCTCACTCAATAAAAGAATATCGGGAAACTCACTGCCGTTGGCGTCCAGCAAGTACACCGCCTGAAAAACCGCCTTGGGAGACGCCTTGAACTCGGCCTTTTTAAAATACCCTCTCCCGTGATTGACCAGGAAGTAACTGGTTTCTCCCGTCGACAACGCCTCCCGGTTGACTACCAGCAAATCGTTGTCGCCGTCCTGATCGAAATCGGCCCAATCAGCAGAGGCACTCCGGTCCTGGATAGCGGGGAGCAGTTCCGAGGTCCGGTCCTCAAACTGTCCCAGACCGTTATTGGTCAGAAGCGAATTTTGTCCCTCGGCGTTGATCAGAAAAATATCCAAAGTCTTGTCGCCGTCATAATCGGCGAAGGAAGTACCGACGATCCCCGGCTTCAATGGCGGCATCAGTAATTTTGTGGCATCGCGGAACTGCCCTTTACCGTTGTTGACCATAAATTGAGTCTGGTATTTATGGAGTCTCCCCTGGTTATTCAGAACCCGTTGCCCGGTAAAAAACAAATCGACGTGGCCGTCTTCATCGATATCCCTCATATCAACCCGGTCCATGCCTGGGTTCACGTAGGGAAAGGGAAATTCCTTTTTCGTGTAAAAATAACCTTTCCCGTTGTTGAATAAAAGTTTGGCCACCGAACCATCACTGAACCGGCCCACCAGCACCAAGTCCTGTACCCGGTCGTGATCCACATCCTCTAAGGCCATGAATAAAATTTGATCGGAGGGCTGCCCCTC
>QIDN01000111.1 GCA_003229345.1 Nitrospirota bacterium
CCTTCCACCACCGTCGCGACGGAATCGCTTTCCGTGGGGTCGGCCATCAACCGAGTCAGGACGGCTTCCGGATCGATCCCTTTTTCCGCGCAGGCTTTGGCGAGGGTTCGGTGGCCGCCGCAACAGGAATCGATGTTCAAATCCTCAAAAATCTCCGTGCGTCGAACATCCTCGGCGATGAATTCATTGATGGGAGTGTGGATGGTAAATTGTGCGCTCAACGTGTGTTCTCCCCGTAATTTTGGGTTAAAAAAATGATACTATACGCTCCACCGGCAGAGAGGGTTCAACTATCCTCTTGTCACAACTAACATACAACTTGGCCGTGGCCTCCGCAAGCTCAACCCCAAACTTTATAAATGTTTGACAAAATTGGGGGGATTTGATAGAAGCATCACTCTTGATTCAAACTTGTGAAAGCATCGAATTCTTTTCAAGTGTTTGTTTTTATGTAAAATAATGCGGTCCCGGAGGTGCGGAGTTAAGTCCATACGGGGCAAAAAGGTGTAAACTCTTCAGGCCGGGTTCCCCGGAACGGAAAATCACAGGAAACGGATATGATGCATGAATTGATAGTCGATTGGGTGGTTGCCATGTCCCCGCCTCCTTCTCAGGGAGGAGGACAGCCACAAGGGCCTGGCGTGTTGCTCAGTTTTGTGATTCCCATGGTTTTTGTGGGTCTTATATTTTACTTTGTCCTCATCAAGCCGCAGAAAAAACAGCATCAGGAAGTACAGAAAATGCGGGACAGCCTGGAGGAAGGTGCCAACATAATCACCACCGGCGGCATTCACGGCGTCGTCAAAAAGGTGAAGGACGATATCGTCACTCTTCAGATTGCGGACAACGTGCGCATCAAGATCAACCGCGGGTCCATCGGCAAAATAAAAGAATAATAACATTGGCAAGAGAGAACCAAGAGTCATTGGATGCATAGAGAACTGCGCTGGAAAATTCCCTTAATTTTATTCGTCATTGGCGGGTTCTCCTGGCTGGCCTGGCCGTTGGAGGAGAAGATCAACCTCGGGCTGGATCTGCAGGGGGGCATGCACCTGGTCCTCGAAGTGGAGGCGGAAAAGGCGGTCGAGTTTTCCATGGAGCAGAGGACGGAGGATATCAAGCACGCCCTGGGGGATGAGGATATCGAAGTGGATCGGGTGATCTTGAACAAGGACACCAACGTGATCCGTGTCCTCCTGGTCGATACCATCGATACCACTGGAGCCGAAACGGTCCTGAAAAATTACACCGCTCTCGAAAAGAAGAATGTTTTGCGCGGCGGACTCGAACTGGTCTATCAACTGCGGGACGATGAATACGAGTACATACAGGAAAACGCGATTCAGCAGGCTTTGGAAGTAATCCGCAACCGCATCGATATTGTGGGGCTGTCGGAGCCGACCATCCAAGTGCAGGGCAACCGGCGCATCCTGGTGCAATTGCCGGGTGTCGAGAATCAGGAGGAGATATTTAAACTGCTGGGTCAAACAGCGCGTTTGGAATTCAAGATGATCGACGAATCGATGAGCCCGGAAGCAGCGAAGACACGTGGCGTTCCCGCAGGAAGCGAGCTCTTGGAAGAACGTGTCTTCGACCCAACCACTAATAAACTCATCGAGACGATACCCCATCTGGTTAAAAAACGGGTTTTGCTGACGGGAGACATGTTGACCGCGGCTGATGTCCGATACGACCAGGATTACAACGAACCTTACGTCGCCATCGCTTTCAACAGCCTGGGCTCGATGACTTTTTTCCAACTCACCAGTGATAATGTCGGCAAAAGGCTGGCTATTGTTCTGGATGGCCGTGTTTACTCCGCTCCGGTCATTCGGGAGAAAATTGCCGGTGGCCGGGCGTCGATTACCGGGAGCTTTACCTCGGCAGATGCGAGGAACCTGGCCATCGCATTGAGAGCCGGTGCGCTTCCGGCTCCCGTGACCATGCTGGAGAATCGCAGTGTGGGGCCGTCTCTCGGACGCGACTCCGTGGAAGCAGGAATCAATTCCATTGTTATCGGTATGGTCGCGGTGGTGGTGTTTATCCTCATCTACTACCGGTTGTCCGGGGTGGTTGCGGTCGGCGCTCTGGTACTCAATCTGATAATACTTATGGGGGCACTGGCATATTTCGGCGCGTCGTTGACTCTACCGGGAATCGCCGGGATCATCTTGACGGTGGGTATGGCCATTGACGCCAACGTGCTGGTGTTCGAGCGTATCCGGGAAGAAATCCGTGTGGGCAAAACCGTACGGGCCGCGATCGATGCCGGATTCGCCAAGGCGTTCCGCACCATTGTCGATGCCAACGTCACCACCTTTATCGCCGCCATCGTTTTGTTTCAGTTCGGCACCGGGCCGATCAAGGGATTCGCCATCACATTATGTATTGGTATCGCCGCCAGCATGTTCACGGCGGTGTTCGTCAGCCGGGCCACGTTTGATACCTTTATGAGCCGGAAAAAAATTGAACGTCTGAGTATCTAAAACGGAACAAAAATGGAACTGATTAAAAAACAGACCCATATCGATTTCATGGGCAAATTCAAAACCGCGTTGATGGTCTCCGGTTTGTTGATCCTGGCCGGGTTCGTGTCCATTGCCATAAATGGTGGGCTCAAGTTCGGCATCGACTTTGAGGGCGGTACCCTGGTGCAGTTGAAATTCCCCGAGGCGCCGGCCATCGATTCCATTCGTTCCAGTCTCAAGGAGATCGGACTTGCCGACAGCACCATCCAGGAATTCGGTTCCCCCGACACTATTCTTATTCGTGTGGAGCGCGCCGATGGTGAGCTGAAGGAGATGGGCTCGCGCATCAAGAAAGCTCTCGAAGAAAAGAAGGGGTTCACCGGAATCCTCATCGAGCGGGTGGAGATGGTGGGTCCCAAGGTGGGCAAGGATCTTCGTACGAAGGCCCTGCTTTCGATTCTCTACGCCATCATTGGAATCGTGATTTACATTTCGTGGCGGTTCGAGCTCCAGTACGCCATCGCCGCGATCATCGCGTTGCTTCATGACGTTCTGATTACCATGGGGGCGTTCTCGATGCTGGACAAAGAGTTCACCCTGGTCATAGTGGCGGCATTTTTGACCATTATCGGTTACTCGCTGAACGATACCATTGTCGTATTCGACCGCATCCGCGAAAACACCCGCCGCAGAAGTAAGGAATCGTTGAGCGATGTGATCAACACCAGCATCAACCAGACCCTCAGCCGGACCCTTCTGACTTCCGGCACGACGTTGCTGGTGGTCGTTGCCCTATTTTTTCTGGGCGGAGAAATTATCCACGACTTCTCGTTCGCCCTGCTGGTCGGGGTGGTCGTCGGAACCTATTCATCTATCTTTATCGCCAGCGTGTTTCTCATCTACTGGGAATCCCGCGCCCATCC
>QIDN01000305.1 GCA_003229345.1 Nitrospirota bacterium
GGCGGCATCCTCACAGCGGTGGCGATTTATATGACGGGTAAGGATCAACTGGCGTTCGCCAAGCAGATGCTGGCGCCGATTTACGAGGCGTTGTTCAACAAATATTATGTAGACGAAATATACGATTTTCTGATCGTGAAGCCTGTGAAGGGTATTGGGAAGTTCATGGAGGAGCAGGCTGAGAAACAAGGGATCGACTTTTCCATCGACCAGGTGGGCAAGCAGGTGCGCGAAGTGAGCCGCGGCATCAGTATCTGGCAGTCCGGCAAAGTCCGAATTTATGCGCTGAACATGGTCGCGGGGATGGTGACCATTTTATTATTTGTAATTTTCATGTGATGCGATAGCAATGGATTTTATTTTAACAGGCATTGTTTTTCTTCCGTTGGTTGCGGCCATCGTCATTATGATGATGAAGGTGACCGGGGATAATAATGGGAAGGTCATCGGGATCGCCACTATGGCGAGCCTCCTCACTTTTGTGGGAGCGATTATTCTTCTGGTACTATTCGATTCCCACCATCACGGGATGCAGTTTGTGCAGTCCGTCGAATGGGTGCCGATGCTCCACATTTATTATACGGTAGGAGTCGACGGCATCAGCCTGTGGCTGGTGGTGTTGACGGCACTGTTGGGTGTACTGGCGGTTTACTTTTCCAGTGGCCAGAAGAAAAACCTGCAATACTTCCTCGCGTTGATTTTGGTGCTTGAAGGTGGAACCCTGGGCGTGTTTGTCGCGATGGATTCCATTCTGTTTTACGTATTCTGGGAATTGATGTTGGTGCCTGCGTATTTCCTGATCGGTTTCTGGGGCGAGGGCAATAAAGTCTACGCCACCACCAAGTTTGTGATTTATACGCTGGTGGGCAGTCTCTTGATGCTGGTCGGTATTATCTGGGTCACGATGGTTCATTATGAATTGACGCAAACGTTGACCTTCGACATTCCTACGTTGTTGCAGACGCAGATGCCGGCGGACATTCAGTTTTACATGTTTATCTGTTTCTTCATGGCGTTTGCGATCAAGATCCCCATATTTCCATTTCACAGCTGGCTGCCGCATGCTTATGTGGCTTGCCCGATTCCGGCATTGATTCTGATCACCGGGGCCATGTCCAAAGCCGGTGCGTACGGATTGATCCGTTTTTGCCTGCCGTTGTTTCCCGAAACCATCGCCGACTGGGGGTTGTGGATCGGCACCGCGGCGGCGGGAGGCATCGTTTACGGCGCGTGGATCGCGGTGGCGCAGAAAGATCTCAAGGCGCTGGTGGCCTATTCCAGTATCAGCCATCTCGGATTCATCGCGCTCGGGATTTTTGCCTTCAATGGCCAGGGCGTGGAGGGCAGTGTGTTGCAAATGGTGAACCACGGCATCATCGCCTCCGCTCTTTTTATTATTGTCGGCATTCTTGAAAAGCGTTTGGGGACGCGCCAGCTGGATAAAATCCGTGGATTGAAAAAACCGATGCCGGTACTTTACGCCATGTTCATGCTCATTACCCTGGCGGCGTTGGGCTTGCCCGGTTTGAACGGGTTTGTGGGTGAGTTTCTGATTCTCATGGGCGTGTGGAGTTCACACCTATTTGCAGGAATGTCCGGCTTGTTCGTGTTGGCCGCCGGGCTGGCCATCGTTTTTGCTTCGATCTATATGCTCTTCATGTTTCAGGGTGCCATGCAGGAACCGGTAGATGAGATTCATGGCAGCGTAAAAGATCTGGACCGGAAAGAAATTGGCTTGTTGATTCCGGCCTGCATCCTGATTGTTGTGATCGGATTGTATCCCAAGGGCATCGTCGACCGGATATCTCCGGCAGTGGACCACGTTCTTCATATGGAAAAGAAATTTAAAAATTCGGATGCGGGTTCCGGTCGCGGAGGCGGCCATTAAATTCGTCGCGGTATTTAAAAGTTAATCTTCAAAACTTTCCTTTTTTTCTTCTTGAATTGAATCCAACCATGAAACTGGGCGAACGGATGGTCGATGGAATTTTTCTCGAGCGGCCCAACCGTTACCTGGCGCATGTCGAAATTGAAGGACAGCAGGTTTTAGCGCACGTGCCGGACCCCGGTCGGTTGCCTGGATTGATGATTCCTCAACGGCGCGTTCGCCTCATTCATAACCCCAGTGCAAAGCGAAAAACCGATTACACTCTGGCTCTGGTAAAACATGGACGTATCTGGGTTTCGGTGTTTCCGGTATTCGCCAATCGTTTGGTGGGAGATGCGTTTGCCAACCGAGCATTACCCGGGTTTTCTGGCTACACCGATTTTTCTGCTGAGGTCAAGGTAGGCCACAGCCGGTTTGATTTTCAATTGAACTTTTCAGAAGGCCCTATGTGGGTTGAGGTCAAGTCCGTGAGCCTGGTGGAGCAAACGGTGGGAAAGTTTCCAGACGCGCCGACTGAACGGGGCCGCAGGCATGTGGAGGAGTTGATAGAGCTGAAGCGCAAAGGCAACCGGACGGCGGTGGTGTTTGTTTCCCAGCGGTCCGATACCCGAACGATTACCTCCAATGATGTCATTGATCCCGAGTTCGGCAAGCGGTTGCGTGAAGCAAAACAGGCGGGAGTGGAGCTTTATGGATTCAATTGCAAGGTGACCGCATCGGCGGTGACCCTTGATAGCCCGGTGGAAGTGGTCCTGCGAGCTTGAAAAATCATTTGAGGAATGGTTTTAAATTGGGTTCCAGCCGCCAGGTTTTTCCTTTGAGCTTCCAGCGCTGCTCGTGAATGAAAGTTTTCAGTCGGTTGCTGGGAGAGATGGTCACTTTATACCGCATGGTAATCACCGCTTCGTCGACTTCACCGTCGGGATTATCATCATTGATTTCCAGCGGTTTGCCATCCTTGAAGTAAGCAATATTAAGTTTCTGGGCTTGGAGGAACGAGACCCTGCTCTGGATGTCACCGTATTTCAGCAGGTAGTCCATTCGGTAATCGTTTAAAACGTAGCTGGAACCCCCGTCTTCGGACTTGCTTTCAAACGCATTATTGTAGATGCGGAGAGTTTTATCCAACCGCTTAAGATTTTTGTCAGTAGTGGAAGCGCATCCCCAGGTCAGGGTCAGCGACACGGCGACCGAGAATACTGTGATCCAGTTTTTTAGAAAGGGTTTGTTGCTACTCATGGGAAGTCCTCGTGTGGTAAGATTGGCGGCAGATTCGAATCAGGTGAAATAACTCACAAAAATTATACGGTTTCCTTCCCGATAGGGCAAGGTCTAGTTGTGAAAAGAGAATGAATCGAAACATAAAAACAAAAAAGACCCGCCAGTCCTGGAAATTGAAAAAGCATTCGCCTCGCACGGGGAAACCGGCATCGAAAAAGCCTTCCGCCGTGTGGGACCAGGCGGCGCAATGGTATGACGCTTTGGTGGGACTGAAGGGAAG
>QIDN01000328.1 GCA_003229345.1 Nitrospirota bacterium
AAACACCCGCTCGTCCATTCCATGCTCGATGCCGAAGTGACCCTGGCACTGGCGACCGACTGCAATCCCGGAAGCTCACCCACTTATAATATGCAGACCGTGCTGACCCTGGCGGCATCAATGTACCGCCTGACTCCCGAGCAGGCTCTGGCGGCGGGAACCTATGGTGCCGCGAAAGCGTTGGGCGCTGACAAGGATTACGGCGGCCTGCTCCCGAAGCAACGTGCCGACTTCAACCTGCTCAAGACGAACGACTATCGCGATATGTTTTATTACTTCGGCGAAAATTTTGTCGACGCCACCTACCTCGCCGGCAAAAAATTCAAAGCCCCCAAAGATCCAGCGACCACATGATCCAAAGACTTCTCACCGCGGAGGACACGGAGAATGGCCTCCCTGCTGTCCTTCGACAGGCTCAGGGTGACGCCGTGGTTATTTTTTGTGTTCGGGGCCGAGTGGGCGGAACTGAACAATCAACAGCGGCAGTAAAAATAAATTCCCCAGCAGGGCGAGGATCATCGCCAGACCCGTGAGCAGGCCGAAGTAAATGGTCGGAATGAAGTTTGATAGCGTCAGGACGGAAAACCCGATCGCGACAGTAATTGACGTGTAGTAAATGGCGCGGCCGATACTGCCGTGACAGCGGATCACGCTGTGTCGGTAGCTGGCGTCCTGACTGAACTCGTGCTGGTAGCGGTGGATGTAATGGATGGTGTCGTCGACGCCGATACCGATGGTGATGGCGGCGATGGTGATGGTCATCATGTCCAGCGGGATGTCCATCCATCCCATGAATCCCAGAATAAAGGTCGCCGAGAATACGTTGGGGATGATCGCCAGCACCGCCAGCAATACCCGCCGGAACAGAAAAATGAACATGATGAGAATGGCCACGAAGACCAGACCCAGGGTTTCTATCTGCGAGGTGTACAAACTCTGAAGCATGTTGTTGAACATCACTGCCATGCCGGTGATACGGATGCGGTCTTCGGCGATGCCCATGTTATCGACCAAGTGCCGTTTGATATGTTCAATCAACTCACCACGGTTGAGGCGCGGGTCGGTTTCCTCAATGCGCAGGGTAATGCGCACCTGATTGGCATCCTTCGACAGGTACGGATCGAGAAAACTTTTTCTCGCGTTTTCCGGAAGGACCTTCCGGTAAACAGCCAGGTCGTAATCCTCCGGCACCTGATCTTCATTCAGGAAACGGACAATCTTGAGCGTCGTCCCCATGGACAGGACCTTGCCGATTTCCGGCAGGCTTTCCAGATAATCGTGAATCTTTTCCACCTCCAGTAGTTTATTGGGGTGGAACCAGTAATTTTCATCCTGTTTATCCTCATGCTCGGCGAATGGGTCTTCGTCCTCAAACTCGTCCTTTTCCTTTTCCAACATCTCCAGGTAATCGTAAAAATTCTGATCGGCGTCGATGAGAATCTCCATCGGCGTGGTGCCACCTAGTTGAGTGTCGATCACACTCATGCCGCGGTAGATTTCCGTGGTGTCCTTGAAATAATCGATGAAGCGGTTATCGACGCCCACCTTGGTCAACCCGATAACGTTGATCACCGCAAGGATTGCGAAAATGCCGAGGATTTTATTTTTATGGTGGAGTGCGAGGAGGGCGATGCCGTTGGTCATCCGCTTGGTGATATCGTGGGCAGAAACGGAGGGCTTCGGCGACATCAGTTTCAAGAATGAGGGAAAGAAGATGAAAGAAATCACAAACGCCAGGGCGATGCCGAGTGTCATGATCCATCCGAAATCGATCACTGGGCGGATATCGCTGACCACCAGCGAACAAAATGCCACCATGGTGGTGATCGCCGTGAAAAAGCAAGGCTGAAACATGAGGCGCACGGTGTCGCTCACCAGTTGGGTCTGTTTGGCGTCGGGATTCTCCGCGTACAACTCGCCGTAACGGACGATCAGGTGAATAGTCAGCGAAATGGTGATGATAATTAAGATGGAAACAAAATTAGAGGAGATGACTGTCACCCGCCAGTCCAGCCAGCCGAGCGCGCCGACCATCATCCACACCGAGATAGCGCAAGTCAGCATGGGGAGCAGGACCCACCGCTTGCTCCGGAAGAACAGCCACATAACCAAAATCATCAGGGCCGTCACCGCGATGCCGAAAATCGAAAGATCGCTTTCGATATAGGCGATCATGTCGCTGGTGATCATCGGCACACCACCCAGGAAGATATCAGCGTAGTCGCGGTAGCGATCGATGATGTCGCGCACCTGCTGAACCTCCAGAGCCTGCCGGTCCAGCACTTCCGCCATGTATTGCTTGAACTCGAAGGAAACTCTTTTCAATGTGACGGCTTCCTCTTTTGTTAATTTCGAATCCCATTTTTTCTCGCGCAGGTCGTTGCGCGTTTCGAGTAAGTCGAAATATTTTTCATCGCGTTTATACAGAGCAAGGAGGGCGGTGGTTTTGCCGTCGGCGCTGGCGAGGAGTTTGCTGTAGATCGGGCTTTCGGAGAATTCGCGGGCAGCCAGTTTTTTATCAAGACCCTCGGTCTTGAGAGTGCGGACATTTTCGCCCAATTCGGAAAGCGTGATGCGCGGACTGTTGAACAGCGGTACGTCGAGGATGCTGATCACTTTTTCAATGCGATCCATTTTCAGCAGATCGTCTTTCAAGCTTTGCAGGCCTGCAAGGGATTCATCCGACAGCAGGTCTGTTTTGGGTGTCCAGGTGATGACGAGGAAATCATCCGTGCCATACGCCTTGCTGACCGTACGGTAATAACGCAGGTCCTCGTCGTTTTCCAGCACAAGGGAATCGGACGAGGCGTCCAGCTTGAAGTTGGTGACGGTGAACCCGAACCCCAGCATGACGAGGGCGATGATCCCCAGCCAGACACGTGGCTTTTCCAGCACCCATTGGTTGTACAGACGAATTAAAAAGGGACCCATGAAGTTTTTCGAAATTTCAAATAATATGGTATCTTTCAGATACTTGGCGGTCCTTCAATAGACCTATCCATAATAAGGGAAAAATTCCAAAAATGGATAATTCATTACTGGATAATTGCGCGCCAAAACCTCCGGTTTTTTTCCACCATTTTTCATTTATAATAGGAATCGGTTCGCCGGAGGGTCAAATGGCGAATTCCTTCTTTTTCTGAAATACGCCGGCGTAGCTCAGTTGGTAGAGCAACTGATTTGTAATCAGTGGGTCGGGGGTTCAATTCCTCTCGCCGGCTCCATTTTTTCCCCTTCACTCTTTCCTCAAAACGCGTTTTCCCTCAAAAAATAATTCGGATGCCGTTCAATTTTAGCCTTCTTTTCGCGACGGCAGTGGCCTCGTTCGGCATGATGCTCTACAAGTCCGAGCACTAGGGACACAC
>QIDN01000134.1 GCA_003229345.1 Nitrospirota bacterium
TTCACAGAACTTGAATGAGACGGCCACCAGGCAGGACAAATAGCGCCACGGAAATGCGGTTTTCATTTTTTAAATTTTCCGAGTAACCTGTTTCAATTAACAACAAGTTTGAAGGCCTGAATTATGTCCTGGTTAGAAAGAATCATATCCAAAACCGGTATGGGGAAAAAAATCCCCAAAACCGCAGAACCTTTATGGGTTGAGTGCAAAAAATGCAAGGAGCAGATCCTTGAAGTGGAGCTGGCCGAGAACTCCCACATTTGCCCGAAATGCGACAATCACTTCCGCATGAAGGCCAAGGATCGCATCCGGTTATTGGTCAATCCTGATTCGTTCGAGGAACACGATCATAACCTGACCTCCTCCGACCCGATCAAATTCAAGGACAAAAAGAAATATAAAGATCGTATTAAAAGTGCTCTCAAAGCCGGAGGAAGTACCGATGCCATTGTATGCGGCACCGGAAAAATCGGCGATCATGAAGTGGAACTGTGCGTGTTCGATTTCTTCTTCCTGGGAGGCAGTATGGGCTCGGTGGTGGGTGAGAAAATCACCCGCGGTATCGAACGGGCCATCCGAAATGAACGGTCCGTGATCATCGTCAGCTGTTCCGGCGGCGCACGCATGCAGGAGGGTATCCTCTCTCTCATGCAAATGGCAAAAACCTCCGCCGCCCTGCAACGCCTGGCGGAAAAACAACTGCCCTACATTTCTGTTTTGTCCGATCCCACCACCGGTGGGGTGTCCGCCAGTTTCGCGTTTCTGGGGGATGTCATCATCGCCGAACCCGACGCTCTGATCGGGTTTGCCGGACCACGAGTCATCGAACAAACCATCCGCCAGAAACTCCCCGAAGGCTTCCAGCGTTCCGAATTCCTTTTGGAGCACGGTCTCATCGACCAAGTGGTACACCGCAAAGAATTACGCAACCATCTGGATAACCTGCTGTGCCATATGAAAAACACACCCATTGTAAAAACCGATATTGTAGAAGCCGACGCGGAATAATCTTCCCGCTTTTCTAAAAACCTCATATTTTCCTTTGACATTTCATAGATAATAGTAGAATTAGCCTTATCTTTAGAACTGCGCCAAGGAATCATGAACCAGTATTTTGACATTTTAAAACTGCCGCCGGGCGCTTCCTGGAAGGAAATCAAACGCGCCTATAAATCCGAGGTCAAGCGCTGGCACCCCGACCGGTTTCCAGCGGATGATACTCAGGCCCAGAAAAAAGCCCACGCGAAATTCCAGAAAATCGGTGAGGCCTACCAGTTTCTGGAAAAAGTGTACGGCACCCGGTCGCGATCCCGATTTAAGGATGATCAACCTTCCCGCTCCTCTAAACGCCCCTTTTCTCCCGAAGATCCCACTCAGGACAGGGAAGCGGAAAGAGGCACACATTCATCTACCCATGAATCCGAGGAAGCACACGGTTTCTTCACCCGCTCCTGGCCCAATGGCGATACGTATGAGGGACAGATCATCAACAACATGCCGCACGGCATGGGCATTTACACCTCCGCCAACGGCGACAAATATACGGGACAGTTTAAATACGGCAAGGCCGACGGACAGGGGAAAATGGTTTACGCCAATGGAGATTCATACTCCGGCGAATTCCTTCAGGACTCCATGACCGGTAAGGGAAAATACAACTACGCCAACGGCGACCGCTACATGGGCCAGCTCCTCAATGATTTGCCGCACGGCGAAGGAGTTCATATTCTAGCGAGCGGCCAAGTCTACGCCGGACAATGGGAATACGGCCAATTGCTGGCATGACCCTCTACCGAGGGAGGGAACTGGCTGACAGTTCACGGATACGCGATAATCACTGGGCGCAATTGAAATAAGGCCCCCTCCTTTTAAAGAGCCTGTCCTGAGCCTGTCGAAGGGAGGGGCTGGGGGTGGTTGATGAATCCATTCCTCTTTTTGTAGTTGCTCAATTCATCGGCGGCGAATCGCCGCTGATAACTTTAAAGCTGTGAATTGCGTCCAACAATCATCGATAACCGTTAACCGATAGCAAGTTTCCCCTCCCCGTCAGGGGAGCCCCGTAAATGGGGCAACACCATTTTTTTCAATTTCCGCTCAGCCAGTCCCCCCCGGGAGGAGGCGGTTGAAGAAAGTAACTTTCCGGTCGCACCTATTATGCTTTGTCAAAACTAGCTCCGGGCCTTGCCCGGCCAGCGTTACTCTGGCACCTAATAAAAAAGCCGCCCCACACGGGACGGCTTTTATCGAATCACTCGAAATAATTACAATTAAATCCCGAGGCTGTTCACCGCGTCTTCCAGGGACATGGCGGTGCAAGTAAAAATCGGGGTATCTTCCAGCGTATAGCGGCTGCCTTCGGTTTCTCTCAGGTCCATGACCAGGTCGACGAAGTCGTCGGGCGAATCGGTTTCGAACGCCACCACGAATTCGTAGTCGTCGATGCCGAAGGAATAGGTGGTATTCAGTTTGACCGAGGGATATTTGTTGCCGATAAAAATATGTTCGTCCATGATGCCCTGCCGCGCGAACTTGGTGAGCAGGTACCATTCCCGTTTCTTGGTGAACGGGTAGATGAACAGGTATTTGGCTTTGCCGGGAATGATGTGCGTCCGGTCTTCTTCATGCTCCGGATTGAAGATATCCATGTACATGGACCGTTTGGTCTGAGAAAAATACGAGTAGGTCTGGATGAGATATTTCCCCAGGCCGGTGCGGTACATTTTGGTGGTCATCTCCTGGAAATTTTCCATCCGGTGGGACACTCGCCAAAACATGATTTCCGCGTCGGCGCGGATGCCCATGGTGGTGTAGCTGAGCAGGATGACGTCACCCCGGTTGTCGTATTCCTCCAGCACTTCCATGAATTCCTTTTTGCCCTGGTCGATTTGCTCCTGAGGCAGACGGCGGAACGCCGGGTCCAGTTTAAAGAATGAAAAATTTACAAACTGGCGGGGAGCTTGTTTCTCTTCTTTCTTTTCTTCCTGCCTTTTGGCCTGCGCTTCGGCAACAGCCCCCGCCTCGCGCTCCTGTCTGGCACGGGAAACCACATTATCGTCTATCACTTCGATGCTCTTATCCTTGGCGTATTGTTCGATCCCCCGCACCACACTTTTGCGGACGAAAAAGGGAACATTCAGCATCCGGGCTCGGGCGTCTTCCGTCCAATTCAGCTCGGTGTCGGGCATCAATTCATCCAGCTCTTTATCATCAATCGCCATGGTTTAATCTCTACGAATTAGGTTGGTAAGGTGTGGTCGAATTATACTATAATCCCTTGAAATATCAATTCGATTGTATTTAAAGGCCAAAGCCTTTCAAAACCCATTACTTTAAAAACCGCCGGGCTTTCCGTTGAGGGTCCT
>QIDN01000180.1 GCA_003229345.1 Nitrospirota bacterium
CGCGCCCTTTCGTCAACCAGGCATTGTGGCGGACGTAACAGCCGACGCCGCAGGCCGACCTCCCGAATCCGCAACCCACGTACGGGTTCAATGAATGCGAGCACACCTCCCGTAGATACCCTCCAGCGCGGGTGAGAATCGATTTGCATTGGACTTCGGCGATTTCCATTTTTATTTCGGGGCATCCCCTTGCCACCACTGACCCCATTTCACCGAGGCAATGTTTTGATCAAACCCCGATGCTTCCCGGTAAAACGCTTCATAACTTCCCGTTTGACGGCTTGCCGGGATGGTGGTCCATCGGCCCGCAGGCAGATTTTCCAGGTCGTGAATCCAAATCAACCGGTCGTCCGTTTTTCGCACCACCAGAAAACCACTCCTCTTGCCGAAATTGAATTGGGCGTACAGAGTCACCGTCCTCCCCTTCTCTCCTCTCAGTGTCATTTCATAACGGCCCTGGCACTGAAAATTGCGAAATTCGCGCATGTCGGCAACATCTCGACCCTGCTTTACATCATACAAAGCCGAGCAACCTATCTCTTGCGCATCCTCGAATTCGTAAATCGGGATTTTAGATAATACCAGCGCTCCACGTTGCTCGGAAGCCTGAAGCGTTCCGGCCAGAAACAGGATCAGACCGATGACAGTGATATATGTATATTTCATGACATCCTTCTCCTTGGATTGAGGAAGTATCAAAGGTTTATGGCAAAATTATATCACTTCCAGGCATTGAGGGATTTTCTCTTTTTCTGACATTTGATCGGATTTCTCCAGCTCTCTTTGGAGATCTGGCCCTCCAAACTCCTTTATATTCAGATTTCTTTTGATTCCTACTGGCACTCATCCATCACTTTGAGTTAAAATAGCGGTATTATTATCACACTACGATTTAGGTGTTTTCCCTGAAAAACAAGTTCCAACAATTTCCCATGTTATTGACAACCGTCTGGATTTTATTGGCGGTTTTTATTTTTCTGGCGGATATCTTTATTCCTACCGGAGTGGCCGATGGCATGCTTTACGTCGCCCTCGTGCTGGTCGGTCTGCTTTCCGGGAACCGCCGATTGATCATGGGAGGGGCCATTCTGGGAACCCTTCTCATTATTGTTGGATTCTTTTTGTCCCCCTCCGGCGGGGAGCTGTGGAAGGTATTGCTCAATCGGTTTTTATCCATCTTTACCCTTTGGATGACCGCCATCCTCTGCCTGCTTCAAAACCGTTCCGAAAAAGAGCTGGCCGCCACTCACCTCAACATGGAAGAACGCGTTATAGATCGAACCCTTCAATTGAACGAAGCCAACCGACTGTTGCAACAGGAGAGCGCTTTTGTCCAATTGCATAAGGATATCGCGGTGGCCTCCAACGAAACCCGCAAAGTGACCGATACCTTTCAATATTGTCTCCGGCGAATTTGCAACCATGCCGGATGGCCGGTGGGGCATTTGTATCTGGTTGACAAAAATGCCAAATCTCCGTTGGTGTCATCGACTATTTGGCATCTGGACAATCTCGATCAATTCGAAACGTTTCGGGCGATTTCCGAAGCAACGGCGTTCGATCCGGGCATCGGGCTTCCCGGACGTGTGCTGGAGAGCGGCAAACCTGCCTGGATCATCGATGTGACACAGGACCCGAATTTTCCTCGCGCCAAGTTGTCTCATAATATTGGAGTCAAGGCAGGTTTTGCGTTTCCCATATTGATCCGGGAAGAAGTGGTGGGCATTATGGAATTTTTTTCCGAGGAGGCCGCGGAACCGAAAGACGAATTACTGGAAATTATGGCGCATATCGGGGCACTATTGGGCCGGGTCATCGAGCGCCAACGGGCGGAACAGGAAGACCGCAATTCCCGGGAACAACTGCTCAACCTGTATCATCGACTCGAAATGATCCAAGAAGAAGAGCGCACACGCATCGCCCGTGAAATTCACGATGAACTGGCCCAGGTTCTGACCGCCCTGAAACTGGAAATTTCTCTGCTCAAGAAAAAACTGGGCGACCAGGCTCCGGCCCTTGAAAAAAATGCAGAAATGCTTCTGGGTCTGGTCGATCAAACCATTCCCGCCGTAAAAGAATTGATCCACGATCTCCGGCCGCCGATCCTGGACGACTTTGGACTTCAGGAAACGATTTCGTGGCAGGGCAAGGAATTTGAACGACGCACGGGTATTCATTGTGACCTGGACCTGAACCTGATGAATTCCGAAATTGACAGCGCGCGAACCACCGCCATGTTCCGTATCTTTCAGGAAACCCTGAACAACGTGGTCCGCCATGCCCACGCCCGTCATGTCAAAGTCAGCTTGGAGGATGCATCGAACATGCTCACTCTCCGGGTCGAGGATGATGGAATCGGCATCGATTCCAAACATCTTCTGAATGGAAAATCACTGGGGATAATGGGTATGCGGGAGCGCGCCAAGGTCTGGGGCGGACAAGTGGATTTTCAAAGCGAACCTCAAAAAGGAACGACCGTTGTGGTCCAAATCACCAGGAGTTGAACATGATAACTGAATGCAAATCCAAAATTAAAATTCTCATTGCAGACGATCATCCCTTGTTCCGACAGGGGCTGAAGAACGCCTTTAGCGAAACCCCGGACATTGAAGTGGTGGATGAAGCGGTGAACGGGAACGATGTTCTGGGAAAAGTCCGGGAACACGATTTGAGTCTGGTGTTGCTGGATATCTCCATGCCGGGAAAAGGCGGATTGGAGGTTCTCAAGCAATTGAAAGCCGAGCATCCTAAAATCCCGGTTTTGATCCTCAGCGTTTACCAGGAAAACCAGTACGCCGTCCGTTTCATCAAAGCGGGCGCTTCCGGTTACCTGACCAAAGAAAGTTCCATCGACACCCTTCTTGAGGCGGTACGGAAAGTGGCACAAGGCGGAAATTACGCCAGCGCCGATATCACCGAGAAACTGGCCTTTGATTTTCTGAATATCGACAAACCTCTGCACGAACTTTTGTCCGACCGTGAATACCAGGTGTTTTCCATGATCGCCACGGGTAAATCCCTCACCGAAATCGGAAAAGACCTGTCACTGAGCGTCAAAACCATCAGCACCCACAGGACCCGCATCCTGGAAAAAATGAAGATGAAAAAAAATGCGGAGCTGATTCACTATGCCATCCAGCACGAGTTGCTCTGAGACCGGCTCCTTCCTGAACCCTTCCGCTGAGGATAAAACTCCTACATTAATTAGGTGTTTTTCCTACACAAAATTAAGACTTCACCTGATACCCCCGGTGCCCCGGATCATCTAAACTCACCTCCAAAGACCGTACTAACTTCGCTAATTCCAGAGGGTCTTGCAACAGTACGACTGCCGAATTGCGGTACCTCTTTAT
>QIDN01000441.1 GCA_003229345.1 Nitrospirota bacterium
GAATCGAAAACGATTACCATTCCTCAGGAAGAGGCCTATGGCCCTTACGATGACACACTGGTGTTCGAGGTGCCCACCAAAAACCTGCCGCCCGGGATCAAAGCCGGCATGCCCTTAAGAGATCCGCAGGGAAACATGGTGTTGGTCAAGGAAGTCAATGAGGATAAGAGCGTTTTGGATGCCAATCACATTCTTGCCGGGAAAACTCTGATCTTCGACATCAAGGTGGTCAGCATCAAATAGCCGGCCAGCGTGACGCTGGACCCAATTTAGCTGGGGCGTTATCGCGCGATCCAAAAGTTATTCTCGCCAGCCGAGGTATTAAAATTATCTGCGGCGATTCGCCGCCTACAAAAGCAGAAGGAAGAATCCCCCCAACCCCCTTTACAAGGGGGAGCAAACCATCCCTCACCTTAATCCGTCACCCTGTGGGTGCTTCCCAATCCTTTTTTATTTTGTGCGATTTATTGGGAGGATTTCGCGCAACGGAATCCGGTACCTTCGGGCCGCAATTGGAAATGCGAGTCACGCCGGTTGGCGGACCGCAATGCTCCCGCGTTTTCGTTCCACGCGCCTCCCCGGTACACTTTATGAGTAATGGATTGTGCACCAATGCAATCCACCCGCATGCAGGCCTGCAAATCCGGGCGGGGTCCGGGAGGATCCTTTTCCGGACTGATCAAATAATAATTTTCCCCGACGTCCATCCAATCCCGAATCCACTCGCTGACGTTGCCCGCCATATCGTAGAGCCCGAACGGATTGGGCGGGAACGATCCCACCGGCGCGGTGTGCTTGAATCCATCAGTAACGCGAGGTTCCCGGATGTTCAACTCGCAGGCGCTGTCGCAGAAATTGGCTTCCTTGCCGGAAAGGGTGGGCCCCCAGTAAAACGGCGTCGTGGTTCCGGCGCGCGCGGCGTATTCCCATTCGGCCTCGGTCGGCAGGCGCATTCCGATCTTTTTACAATAATCGCTGGCCTCATCCCATGTCAGGCTGTCAACCGGCAGGTCCGCCCCGACATGCTGGGAAGGATTGGTTCCCATCACCGCCTGAAAATTTTTCTGCCGCACTTCATACATACCCATCTGAAAGACTGAGATACAGACTTTATGGACCGGACGTTCGTCCGGGTCGCCCTGCCCGCTTCCCATTTGAAAACAACCAGCGGGAATCGCCACCATTTCCTCATCAGCCCTGGCATGCTGGGTGGAAATGAGACTTTTCTGAACCTCAGCCTTTAACTCCAAAGCCAGATCCCGTGTCGCGGTGGGAATGCCCTGGTATTGGATACGGGTTTTGCTTTTCGGCAGTAATTTCATCTTGCCGGTTTTCATGAAGTACACTCGATAGTGCGGAACCCGCTTCACCACGTCGCCCCGGATAAACGATTGGGACTGTTCTTTCTCCGCAGCAGCGGACTCATCCACCACCATCACTGTTTCATCCACCAACTCCGCCTCATGGGGATTCGGATCGCCTTCGATATAGACCTGCACGTTACGTCCTTTGACGACGGGCATTTTCAGGATGCGGTCAATAAGAGTTTCCGCCTCTTGGAGTTTTTTCAATTTGATTTTGGTTTCGGCCAGGGAACGAAGCGCTTTGTGATCATCCGGCGCTTTGGCCACTACTTGAGTAAAAAACTTTTCGGCTTCCTTATATTTCCCCTCACTGAAAGCCTTTTGGCCGGATTGAAGAAGATCGGCTTCCACCGCCAGTGCAACTCCGGCAAAGAGGGTCATCAAACCTACCATCAACAAAATCCATACCGGGAGAATATTTCTCATGTGCCGTATTCCTCAGTTCAGAAAATATCGTACAATATGCCGTAATTAAATATGAAATGCGACCTTAATTTAATGGGAAACATTGGGGGGATAAAGCGCTCGGTAGGCGAATACGGCAACTCCTGTCACCAGCAGAAACGCAAAGAAAAGCACCACCCACTGGCTGGGTGGATATTCCGGTTTATCGGGCCAGTACACCCATGTGACGGCACCGCCCCATACCATCGCCGGTGCCACCCATACTAAATATTTCAAGCCCCAACTTCCGCCTTTAAACCAAATCCACACATTCAGGACACTCATAAAAACGACGAAGAGCAGTACCGCCTCGACCGGATCAAACCCACGAATCCCTTTTTGCCTCAACTCCCGATGAACTCTTTCCATCTCCACCAACTCTTTCAGGGCCACGCAACTGGGTTGCCCTTTCTCCGGATGGTTTTCGCAATCAAACTGAAACAATTCCAGCGCGCGGTTCCATTGTCCGGCTTGCTCGTATCCTTTCGCCAGGTGGTAGCAGGGACCATAATTGGCGGGATCAGGAGGACGAAAATGGTCCCGGCACAAGGGTTCCAAATGGCGGGACGCTTTCTCCATTTCGACCAGCTTTAAATACTCCTGGCCCAGATAAAAACAGGTGATGGGATCATCTTCCTTGCAACGGGTTTCCAGAGGGATGGCTTCTTCATCCAGGCGATTCATTTTCCAAGCCAAGCCCAGCAAAGGAGTGCAGGCGCGCAGGTGACCGGGGGTGGGATGTTTTTTGCATGCGGTGCGGTAGAGTTCCAAAGCGCGTTCCCGATGCCCTACCTTCTCTTCTTTAATGCCCAGAGCGAGGCAGTATATGGCCTTCCCCTTGAAACATTGCTGGCGCGCCTGGTCGTCAGTCAACTCTCCCTCATCGGTCATACCGAATGCGGGACAGAGAAACTGAACCGCAACAAACAATACGAAAAAATACAGGCAACAAAGATACCGGCGCAATGAGGCGGCACTTTTTTTCACAAGGGGGAGTTTGCCTGAATAAGATGTCGATGAGTGCACAGAAATCCTGTATCCTTTCAGAGTACAGATTTTATCACATTCGGCCCTTCCAATTTGAATGCGCCTCAAGTGGTTCGAATAGATCGATCCAAACGGGCTAAATTCAAAAATAGAGTTGATTTTTTGACTCCTTCTTAATATGTTAAAATTAAATACGATTATTCCTCGTGGAGAATACACAAATGGTTAAAAAGGACGCCGTGGTTTCGCTGAGTTACACTTTGACAAATGCCGAAGGAGAGGAATTGGACAAATCCTCTGCCGACAAACCGTTTGCTTATCTTCATGGGAGCAAACAGATTGTACCGGGACTGGAGAATGCGCTGGAAGGCCTGGCGGTTGGAGACAAGAAGGAAGTCACAGTGCCTCCGGCAGAAGGTTACGGCGAATTTGTTGCCGGGCTGAAAATGGATATCGAGCGTACCAATTTTCCCAAGGATATAGAAATCCAGCCGGGCATGCAGTTCTCTGCTGAAGTTAACGGGAACAACCAGATGTTCAC
>QIDN01000259.1 GCA_003229345.1 Nitrospirota bacterium
ATCCTGAACATCATTCCGCTGCAAGCTCCGAAAAAGCACAATAGAGCCCCAAGCTCTTTTAACCGCCTTGAAGAGATCATTGATATCCTGAAAATGGCTGATGAAGGCTTGAATATGAGAAGGTTTATTGCATATAGGATCACCAATAATCCTCAAAAACTCAAACTAAAAGTGGTAAAAATGGCAGGGTAATTCCTTTTTTACAAAATCACGGCTTATAATGTTTGTTGCCGATTCCCAGAACCGCGAAGGGAGATCAAGGTGGGTCCAATATTCAATTTCAAGTGGGAGGTTCAGTGACACGATATCTTAATCTAATGCGGAATATTTCCAATTGGAGTCTTTATCTGGGCATCAAATTCGGCCTTACCAAGCCGGATCCGATCCATTTCACCACCCGCACCGGCGTGGTGGTCGAGGTTCCCCGGCGACTGTTGCAAACCTTCAAAGAAGTGTTTATGGATGAGTGTTATATGAATGGACTCCATAGAAGTGTTCCAAAGGGAGGGGCTGTGATCGACATCGGGGCCAATGCAGGATTCTTTTCCCTGTTCGCCGCTTCCAGGTTCGACCACCCACGCATTTTCAGCTATGAACCCATTCCGGTTAATTTCAAACAACTGGAACAGAACCGCCAATTGAATACGAAATACGACATTCATCCTCACCAAAACGCAGTGGCCGGAAAAACTGGAACCATTACCCTGACTTTCGATCCCAGTGATTCCTTCACCACCAGTGCCTCGATGACACGAAAACAGGAAGGCGAAGAAATTCAGGTCAACTGCGTCACCCTGCAGGATATTTTTGAGACCTACGGATTGGAACGGTGTGATTTTTTGAAAATGGATTGCGAAGGGGCGGAATACGATATTTTCTATAACTGCTCTGAAGATATCATGTCGCGCATTGATCAAATCGCTATGGAGGTTCATAAAGGATCGGAACCGAGGCACGATATCGATTCACTGGAACAGTTTTTTAAACATCATGGATTCAAAACCCAACGACGTCCCGTCGACATGCTCTGGGCCTGGAAACCTAATTAACTCTTAAGTATTCTTATGGTTCGATTGGAAAGCATCACCAAATCGTTTGGTCCGAAGACAGTGTTGGAGGATTGTTCTCTGACGATCGAAGAAGGAGAGCGATTCGTTTTGCTGGGCCAAAGCGGATGCGGTAAAACCACCCTGCTCCGCCTGATCGCCGGGTTCGATCAACCCGACAGCGGCCGCATTTTAATTGGCGGGCAGGAGGTGGGCACGCTTCCCGTCGAACAACGTCCGGTGGGATTCATCTTCCAGCGGCATGCGTTGTTTCCCCACATGAACGTTTACGACAATATCGCCGTCGGCCCCAGAGTGCGGGGCGTCCCGGAAAGCGAAATAAAACGACAGATTGATGACCTGCTGGAAATCACGCGCCTCACCGACTTGCGCCACGCCTGGCCGGGTCAACTGAGCGGCGGCGAATCCCAGCGAGTGGCGCTGGCGCGCGCCGTCATCAACAAACCCAAAGTGCTGTTACTGGATGAACCATTGTCCGCGCTGGATGACAGCCTGCGCCAGAACCTGCGCGAGGAGTTGATGGACATGCAACGCGCCTTCGGCATTACGTTCCTGTTCGTCACCCACGATCAGGAAGAAGCGATGAGCCTGGCCGACCGTATGAGTATTCTGGAAGGCGGCAGTCTGCTCCAGGTAGGCACGCCGCAGGCATTGTACGATCAACCGGCAGATCCTTTCACCGCTTCGTTTCTGGGAGAAATCAACCGCCTGGAAGGCACCGTACTCCAGCAAACGGGAAATCAGGTCACTCTGTCACTCCACGAAGCGGGAACCCTGATCGCTTTATCCGATAGCACTTACGCTGAAAATACTCAGTTGAATTGTTACCTGCGACCGGAACGTCTTTCACTGAAGGACCGGGGAGTGAGCGAAGCCGTCAATTGCCTTGAGGGCACAGTGATACAGAAACTGTTTTTCGGCAACCGGTTTCAATACCGGGTACAATTGAAAAACGAAAGCGTCCTGAATGTGCAGGTGCCCTATGGCGAAAAGGCCGTCTGGGAACAAGGGGATTCCCTTTCGGTGAGCTTCGCGTACCGGGACGTGTACTTGTTCACTCCATAACCGGGAAATTATTTTATGTTTCGAACCCAACAACATTTCAGCTTTTGGTATTTATTGTTACTGATGACTCTGCTGGCCTTGTTTCCGGCCTGCGGCCCGGATTCCGGGAGCGTGCCCAAAAAAATAACAGTCGCGACCGATGCCACTCTGGTTCCCATGTCGTTTATGAACGACCAGAACCAGATCGACGGTTTCGACCGGGCTCTGATGGAAGCTATCGCAAAAGAGACCGGTCTGGAGCTCGAAATGGTCAACGTGGAATGGACAGGTTTGCTGGGTGGATTGACCACCGGAAAATATGATGCCGCCATCAGTTCCATCACTATTCTGGAAGAACGCCAAAAGAAAATGGGGTTCAGTGCACCTTATCTGAAAAGCGGCCTGGCCATCGTCGTGCGCAAGGAAACGGGAGGGGTGGCTACGATGGAGGACCTGCTGAATAAAAATATGGTGGTGGGGGCACAGCGCGGAACCACCGCTTATTTTTTCCTGAAGGATCATCCCGCCATCCGCAGCATGGGTTATGAATCGTACGGGCACGCCGTGCAGGATTTGATCAAGGGCGAGCTAGACGCGGTGCTGGGCGAAAGCACCGGCACGCTGTATTACAAAAACAAGGACAAACCGGTGTTCGAAAAAATCAAGATGGTCGGGGAAATCCTGACGAACGAATATTACGGTATCGCCGTGCGCAAGGACAACCCGGCTTTACTCAAGGCCCTCAACAAGGCGCTGAAAACCCTGCTGGCCAACGGCACCGTGGAACGACTGCATCAGCAATGGGACCTCGGCCAGGCGGCGGTCATCCCGTCTCCCGGCGAAGCTCCGCCTGCAGGATGACCGGGCAAGGCCCGGCCAGCGTGCCGCTGGACCCAATTTTTGAATTGCGCCCAATGATCATCGTCTGGCGCCAACGGTCAGCCCGTTCCCCCTCCGGGGAGGAGTCATGAAAACATCCGCTCACGCCAACGCCATGACCCACTGGGGATGGAACGCGGCGGTTGTACTGAGCTTCGTGTTACTGGTCTACCTGCCCGCGCAGGAAGTTTTTATGGAGCGGGAGGTCGAAGGCGGCTACCTGGCACTGCTTAAACTATTGCCGACGGGGATCGCCTACACCTTGGGCGTGACGGTGGTGGGAAGCGCGGCGGCGATTGCCGTGGGCTTGCTGGTGGGCCTCGCCAAACTATCGC
>QIDN01000319.1 GCA_003229345.1 Nitrospirota bacterium
CGCTGGTTGCCATGATGCAGGAGGACCTCAAAAAATTGGTGGCCTATTCCAGTGTCAGCCATCTGGGATTCGTCATGCTGGGGATTTTCGCGTTTAACCATTATGGACTACAAGGGGCTTTACTGCAGAACATCAATCACGGCATCACCTCGGGAGCGCTCTTCCTGCTGGTCGGCATGATCTACGACCGTCGGCACACGCGGCTCATTAAAGATTTCGGTGGGCTGGCCAAGGTGATTCCCGTATTCACCGTATGCTTTATGATTATGACCCTGTCATCGGTCGGTCTGCCGGGGACCAACGGGTTCGTCGGCGAGTTTCTGATCCTTCTGGGAATTTTCCAGAATCAAATGGCCTTCGCCATTGTGGCCACAACCGGAGTCATCTTCGCCGCCTGTTACATGCTGTGGATGTTCCAGCGGGTGATGTTCCTGGAAATCAAAAATCCGGAAAACGAAAAATTGGAGGATATGACGCCGAGGGAATTGTGCACCATGATCCCTCTCATCATCTTCGTATTCTGGATCGGGTTTTACCCGAAACCGTTCACCAAAACATTTGATGCATCCATTGAGCACCTGATTACTCAAGTAACACCGAAAGACAACCATGCTCCGCAGGACCATCACGCGTCCACGGAAACTGACACTAAAATAGCGCAGGCCGAAACCGAACCACACGGAACTCATTAACTGTAAAAGGATTTGTTGTGGAAATGATTACCCCACCTGAAATCGATTTGATCAGCCTGGCACCTGTTCTGGTGCTCAGTGTGTTCACCATGCTGGTGATGCTGATAGATTTATTTGTCGGTAAAAACAAATCCATCCTGGTGTTCGTTGCTCTGACAGGTCTCCTGATGGCGGCGGTCAGCAGTTTTGCAAAAACCGACTGGCCGGTAACCTCCTTCGGCGGTAGTTATGTGGTCGACCACATGTCGGTTTTCTTTACGATGATTTTCTGCCTGAGTTCGGCTCTGGCCATCTTGCTTTCAGTCGATTACAACCGGCGGGAAAAAATCCGCGTCGGTGAATACTACAGCCTGATACTATTCTGCACGGTGGGGATGATCATCCTGGCTTCCTCGACCGATCTCATCATGATTTTCCTGGGCATCGAAATCGTCTCCCTCTGCCTGTATGTTCTGGCGGGGATTCGCCGGGGCGACGTCCGGTCCAACGAAGCGGCCCTGAAATACTTCTTACTGGGTGCCTTTGCGACGGGATTTCTGCTCTATGGCATGACGCTCCTCTATGGTTCCACAGGCACGACCAAACTGGCCGGCATCGCCGAAGCGCTAAGCCATGGCGAAGTCCTTTCCCAGCCGATCCTGATGATGGGAGTGGTGTTGCTGGTGGCTGGATTCGGGTTCAAGGTCGCTTCGGTGCCGTTTCACATGTGGACACCGGATGTCTATCAGGGTGCGCCGACCCCGGTAACGGCATTCATGGCGGTGGGTCCCAAGGCCGCGGCTTTTGCGGCGTTCTTCCGGGTTTTCACTATTGCGATGCCCGAGCTGGCCCCCACTTGGGAAATGCTTTTAAGTATCGTCGCCGTGATCACCATGTTTGTGGGAAATTTGGGAGCCATCATGCAGACCAATATCAAGCGTCTGCTGGCCTATTCCAGTATCTCCCATGCCGGGTACATCCTGATCGCGATTATCGCCAAAGGCTCATTAGCCAGTTCCGCCCTGGTCTTTTATATGCTGACCTACACCTTCATGACCTTTGGAGCGTTCGGTATCGTTATTCTCCTGGGCCGCAGCGGAAAGGAAAACCTGGAGCTTGAAGATTATTCAGGATTGGGATTCCAGGCGCCCCTGCTGGGCCTGGCCATGTCCATATTCATGCTTTCTCTGGGCGGCCTGCCCCCCCTGGCAGGGTTTGTGGCTAAGTTCTACCTCTTCCAGGCGGCGCTGAACGAAGGTTACGTAGTGCTGGTGGTGCTGGCGGTGCTGAACAGCGCCATCTCCTTCTATTACTACCTGAGGGTGATCGTTTTCATGTATATGAAAGAACCTAAAGGTGAGTTCCAAATATCCCTGACCCCCATCACCCTGCTGGTGATTATTATCGGCGTTCTGGGTACTATTGAGCTGGGCCTGTTCCCAGGTCCCGTCATCTCCCTTGCTCAGCCCTGATCCTTCGTTGTTTCCGGCAGGAATTTCTCCGAACTATATTGATTCTTCCGCAGATTTTTATATAATTCAGGAAACGCACATTTTTTGAAGGATAGTCATTTATGAAAATGCATCATTTACCCCCGGAAACGGTGGAACAAATCTTGGCCAAGGTTCAAGGGGTGGTCGATTCCGGAGATTACCCGGTGGACACCATGGATGAGATTTTTACGTTGTCCGGGGTGGACGGCAAGCAGTTTCTGGATAGCAAGAATAACCCCGCGCAGGCCGCGCAGGTTAATTTCGAATTGGACCGGGAACAGGGAATCCGCTATTTCGATCCGTTTAATTTTTACACCAACGGGATTTACAAGGACATCGATGGCTGGTCGGTCTGGACGCAGGACAATTTAAAAGAGCCCTGGACCTAATACAAGGTCAGGGCTCTTATCTTTCTATACGGGAAGACTACCTGATACTGCACATAAGGGTGACGCCTCTCATCAGCGTTACCCTTTTTTTATGCCTTCGCCTTCTTTTCCGCCTCTTCTGCCTGTTCCTTGGCGAAATCGTAACTGCCTTTTCTCGGCAACGACGCGGTGAAAGCTTCCGCCTGATCCTTCATGGCCTTGTCTTTGGCTTCACCTTCGGTCTGAGCCTTTTCTCGGGCCAGACGCTCTTTTTCCTCATCGCTCAAATTTTCCTGTTGAAGTTCATCCGCTGGCGCTTGTCCCTCGGCTCCCTCTTCAACCTGAGCGGTTTGCTCCGCCTCTTCCGCCTCTTTCATGGACGTTTTAAAATTCTTGATACTGCGTCCGAAGGCGCTCCCGATTTCCGGCAGTTTACCCGCCCCAAAAATAATCATGATGATGACCAGAATGATCATCAACTCTGGAAAACCAATACCCATCATGGTGGTAATCCTCCCGTGAAAAATATAAATCAGGGCCGGGTGATTCCCAAGCCCTGGACAACACTTAAAAATAAGTCCTTGAGTCGGCTGATTTTAGCCTGATTTAAAGACCGGTTACAAGGATAAACCGACCCAAAGTGGAGAAAATAGGTGCGGCTTTCATAATCAACTCTTTCTCCCTCCCTTCCTGCATGAATTCCAAACCTGGAGCATTCGCGCTCCCTGCTATGAACCCAGCGCAATGAGAATTCCTCGCCTCCCAACCTGTTCCC
>QIDN01000051.1 GCA_003229345.1 Nitrospirota bacterium
CTATAGCCATGATCCCCAGGTTGAACAGGGTCAACATCAAACCAAAAATTAAAGCTCCCTTAAATAGCTCGCCACCGGTACCATGATAATAAAATCGGTCTCCTGCAAAGGAAGATTGCTCTAATAAATAACGGCGAACTTTGGTCTTCCCCCAGAAATAATAAATACCCAAAGTAAGAAGGGTCAAGATCCAGTTGATCAACATAATTTTGAACAACCCGCCTCCGGTGCCATGAAAGCCTATGGGCATATCTCGTGACGGTGAACCGCCGGGTTTCGTTGTTCCCCCATTGCCGGGAGGTCTGAGATCGTTGCCAGTGCCAGGAGGTGGGCCCGGTGGTCCGCCTTCTATTTCATACTCACTTCCTGAAAGACCCGGTCCCGCTTCATCACTGGGGAGTTCCTCTTCCAAAACCACAGCCCCTGCGATCTGATCAACCACCGCTTGTTCTCCGGAACGTTCGACCTGAAAACCGATGGATCTCAGATAGTTCTCCGCAACGGACGCCTGCTGGTCGGAAATTCCTTGCGGAGTTTGCCAAGCCTGCCCCTTTGAAATCTTCTTTAAAATGGTACTCGCCTGTTGAGGGGCCATGCGAAACATCAGCGCCAGCTTTTTAGCAGCCGTGTCCTGGTCTTCACCGACAAAAGAACTCAGAGTGAGAAAACAGCTCATAATGGATATCCAATTTGGAAGTGATTAATAGAAAGCCCCCAATAAATAATTCAATGCGTTTAACTTTTTTTCTTGAACAGGCCTTTGATCTTGCCAAAGAAACCCGGTTTGCTTTCGCTGATGCCCTCCATCGGCATGCCTAGACCCATGCCATCATCCGACATCACGGGAATGCGTTCTACCTCAAATCCCAAACTCTGCAGATAGGGTTCCGCAACCTGGGATTGATGATCAGAAATCTGATGGTCGAACTGCCAGGGATTGCCGCCGGCCAGGTTATCAACAACAGCATCCGCTTCCTCTGGATCCATACGAAATATGCGGGCCATTTTTTCCGTGGCACCCATTTGATCGTCGCCAGCCCAACTATTAATCATTAAAAAACAACTCATGATACCTCCAAGCGCTTACAGTTATTGTTAATGTGTTATGTCTAAACAGTATCCCTTATAATCCAAAAAATTTAAAGCAAAACTTTTACCCTGTAAGTGATTGTTTTACAAGGCTATTAAGGAGTGGGGCCGCTTGATTCATTGGGTTGCCTGAAAATTGTGAGTGGTCGGGAAGAGGAAGGAAGATGAGGGTCTAGTAAAAGTCGTAGGCCATTTGCTGTTGGGTCCAACCCAGAAAACCGTCCTGCAGGGGATCCCCGGTAAATTTGTCGGTATTTTTCACCCATGTTTCGGGAGCATCCCAATTATCGCCAAAATGATACAGGTACATCTTTTGCCGGACTTCCTTGGGCAGTGTCATCAGCTCCTGGTAGGAAGCATGCACTCCGCCCTGAAACAACTGGCAATCATGAAACATCACCTCCGCTTCCTCGCTGAAGCGCTCCGGATATTCCCAGTCAAACATGGTGTCCCCCGAAATCCATACCTTTTTGTTGATAAACACCCCCGAGCACCATTGGGATTCATCGACATTGAGGGCGCTGTCCGGGAAATGACGGGTTCGTGTAATCAACAACTCGATCGGACCGTATTGAATCACCCAGCATTTCCGGCCATAGGCTTCGATCGGATTGGGCCGGATAATATTAAAGAAATCAGTTAATTGGAGAGATCGACCCTGAGCAGCTTCACAATATTCCGCACCACCCGATAAACTTTTACTCCACAGCAGATCCTGGTAATCCCTCAGTACTATCAACTTCGGTTGACGCGGGGGTTGGCCGTACCGGTTCATCAGCATGATCTCCTCAAACCCGCCAATATGGTCGGCATGACTGTGGGTCGGAAGATAACAACTCACATCCTGCACGCTCAAGCCGATATCGTTCAGCGCCAGGGGACCCTGGGTACCGCAATCAATCAGCACATGGTGGTCCCCCTGGATCACCAGCATATTGGACTGACGCCGCCTTTTGCCAAATGCGGACCCCACGCCGATAAAAACCACGCGCAAATGGCCGTCCGTCTTCAAGGAAAGAGGTTTCCCCTGCTCGCATATTTTGTTAACTTCGTACATAGACAAACGGCCTGCCAGGAAGTTTTCAGCTGCTGTTTAAAAGATTGAATGGTTTTGCATTTTGTATCTTTATACAATTAGAAACGATTCCATTCAAATACGCTACAAAAAAAATTGTTATACTATAAGTCAGGGTTTGACGGAATAGAGGGTTCTTTCAGCCCCTTCTAAAAATCCATGGTAAAACCTACAATTTGATAATAGGGAGTGATCCTGTTGGTATTTTCTCCCACTCCGACAGGAAACGAAAATTTTCTTCTGGACCTGAGCTCATGAAGCGGACTTCGGATTTATCGAACAATACCAAAGCTGAGTTAACAGCGATGGCCCGGCGCAAAAAAATTCCGGTGACGTCCGGAATGCGCAAGGATGAATTGATCAAAGCCATCAAAAAAGGTCTCCGGAAAATCGAAGCGCAAAAAAAACCCAAGACGACCAAAAAGATCCCAAAGAAGAAAAGTTCGAAAACGTCCAAGGCTAAAACGGCGCGGCAACCCACCTCGCGTAAAACCGCCTCTACCCAACGGAAACAAACTTCGGTTAAAAAAAAGGCGGTGCGCAAAAAAAGTCCCGCAAAGGGAAAAGTGAAAAAAGCTCCCGCGAAAAAGTCTGCCGCGCGCAAACCCAAAACTACCCGCTCTCCAAAAACGGTTAAAAGACAGGCGCGCTCTAAACCTGCGGAAACCCTATCGGACCTGCCCGAACGCTATGGTGATCATCGTCTTGTGGTGCTGGCGCGCGATCCCAACTGGGCCTACGCCTATTGGGATCTTGATGCGGCGCGAGTGCGGGATCTATTGAATAAAACGGGCCAATCTCCTGCCCATGCCCGCTGGGTATTGCGGGTGTATTCCACCGCCCTCCGCCCGGTGGAGGAAAAGGGCCACTATTTTGATATCGATATCGACGTGAAAACCGGCAGCTATTACCTGGACCTTTCGCGTCCGGGCGCGCGGTTCACCGTGGAAATCGGTGTGATGGATGCTTCCGGCATGTTCCGGGCCACCGCCCAATCGAATGCCGTCATTCTCCCTATGGATCATCCAGCGGAAACAATCGCCCCAGAGGGGACGGCTCCTTCGGATGTGCCGGCCTCCCCAGACAGGCCCAGCTTCACCAAACCGCCCTCCCGGTC
>QIDN01000406.1 GCA_003229345.1 Nitrospirota bacterium
GTCAGCGTGGTCATCGACGATCCCATCACCCTGGAGCCGGACCAGACGCTGGGCGAAGCGCTCAAGATCATGGACAAATACAACATCACCGGTATCCCCGTCACGCAGGGCAAAAAACTGGTGGGCATTCTCACCAACCGGGATATCCGTTTCGAAACCCAGCACAGCAAAAAACTGTCTGCCCTGATGACAAAAGACAACCTGGTCACCATCAAGGAGGGCACTTCGCTGGAGCAATCCAAAAAACTGCTGCACGAACACCGTATCGAAAAACTGCCGGTGGTCGACACCAAAGGTAATCTGAAAGGTTTGCTGACTCTCAAAGATGTTTTGAAATCGACGGAGTACCCGAGCTCCGCGAAGGACGGCAAAGGCCGCCTGCTGGTAGGCGCGGCGCTGGGCGTCTCGTCCGATTACATGGAACACATCGGCGAAATGGCGGAGGTGGGCCTCGACGTGTTGGTGATCGACAGCGCTCACGGGCATTCGGACAAAGTACTGAAGACGATTGAAGCTATCAAAAAAACGTTTCCGAAACTGCAACTCATTGGCGGCAACGTCGCCACCGCTGAAGGCACCGCTGCTCTCATCAAAGCCGGAGCCGATGCGGTGAAGGTGGGCATCGGGCCGGGATCGATCTGCACTACGCGCGTGGTGACGGGCGTCGGCGTGCCGCAAATCACCGCCGTTAAAAAATGCGTCGCGGCGGCGGAAGCGAAAGGCATCCCCGTCATCTCCGACGGCGGTATCCGCCATTCCGGAGATATCACCAAAGCCATCGCGGCTGGGGCATCGAGCGTGATGATCGGGTCCCTCTTCGCCGGAACCGAAGAGAGTCCAGGCGAAAAAATTCTGTATCAGGGGCGAAGTTATAAAGAGTATCGCGGCATGGGATCGATCGGAGCCATGTCCGACGGCAGTAGCGACCGCTACTTCCAGGAACGGGGACTCAACGAAAGCAAGCTGGTGCCGGAAGGCGTCGAGGCGCGCATCCCCTACCGGGGGTCGGTGCAGTTCACCGTCCACCAACTGCTGGGCGGGCTGAGGGCTGGCATGGGCTATTGCGGATGCAAAGATATTCTGGAATTGCGCACGAAAGCCACGTTCATCAAAATCACGCCGTCCGGATTGCGGGAAAGCCATGTGCATGACGTGATCGTGACCAAGGAAGCTCCCAACTACAATATCGAATAACTGCTCGGCGCAGGGCCAATTTCGCTGAAACGTTAGGGTACGCCTGTAAAGTTATTATCGCCATGTCATCCTGAGCGTAAGCGAAGGATCTATGTTTTCTCTGTACTCTCTACGCCCTCACAATAATGAACATTCACAATTCTCCTTGAAAAGAAAAATATATTCCTGATGAGCAAAGCTAAAGACATCCACGAGCAGAAAGTCCTGATCCTCGATTTCGGGTCGCAGTACACCCAGAATATCGCCCGCAAGGTGCGCGAGTGCGAGGTGTATTGCGAAATCCACCCTTGCACGGTCGAGTTTGATTTCATCAAAGCGTTCAATCCGAAAGGCATCATCCTGTCGGGAGGACCCGCCAGTGTGATGGAAGACGACTCGCCGCTGGTCGATCCCAAACTGTTCAAGATGAAAGTCCCGGTACTTGGCATCTGCTACGGCATGCAGTTGATCACCCGCCTGTTGGAGGGCGAGGTCGACCCGGCAAAGGAACGCGAATTCGGGCGGGCCGAGTTGATGATCAAGACGTTCTCTCATCTATTCAAAGACGTCCACAGCAAATCGGTGGTGTGGATGAGCCATGGCGACCGCATCTCCAAATTACCGAAAGGGTTCCAGACCACGGCATTTACCGACAATTCTCCGGTAGCGGCCATGGAGAATCCCATCGATAAAATTTACGGCCTGCAGTTTCACCCGGAGGTGGCCCACACCAACGAAGGCATAAAAATAATCCGGAACTTTCTTTTT
Source organism: Nitrospirota bacterium (assembly GCA_003229345.1). Lineage (GTDB taxonomy): Bacteria > Nitrospinota > Nitrospinia > Nitrospinales > Nitrospinaceae > SZUA-226. The sequence continues at coordinate 1,942 of QIDN01000406.1, forward strand.
AATATCTGCAAATGCCAACCGCTGTGGAAGGTGGAATCATTCGCCGATTATGCGATCAAAGGTATTAAGGCCCAGGTAAAAAACGGCAAGGTGCTGTTAGGGCTGAGCGGCGGGGTCGACTCCTCGGTCGTCGCCGTTCTTCTGCACAAGGCGATCGGTGACCGGCTGATCTGTATCTTCGTCGACAACGGGCTGTTGCGCTCCGGGGAACGCAAAAAGGTCGAGGAAACATTCCGCGAACATTTTCACATGAACCTGAAGGTCGTCGACGCTTCGCAGAGATTTCTGGATAAGCTGAAGGGCATCACCGACCCGGAACAAAAGCGCAAGATCATCGGCAATACCTTCATCCACATCTTCGAAGAGGAAGCCAAGAAAGCCGGCGACTTCAAATTCCTCGCGCAGGGCACGCTGTACCCGGACGTGATCGAGTCGGTCTCCTTTAAGGGACCGTCGGCGGTGATCAAGTCGCACCACAACGTCGGCGGCCTGCCGGAGAACATGAAAATGGAATTGGTGGAACCTCTGCGCGAATTGTTCAAAGACGAAGTGCGCGCACTGGGACGCGAGATGGGCATGCCGGACGAGATCATCTCCCGCCAGCCGTTTCCCGGACCGGGACTGGCTATCCGCATCATCGGCGATGTGACGCCGGAGCGGATCACTATCGTGCAGCAAGCAGACACGATTATTCTGGATGAAATTAAAACAGCGGGACTCTACAAAAAAATCTGGCAATCGTTCGGGGTGCTCCTGCCGGTCAAAACGGTGGGCGTAATGGGCGACTCGCGCACCTATGAAAACGTCGTAGCCCTGCGCGCGGTGACCAGCACCGACGGCATGACCGCCGACTGGGTGCCGCTCCCCTACGACTTGCTGGGTAAAATTTCCAACCGCATCATCAACGAAGTCAAAGGCGTCAACCGCGTGGTGTACGACATCAGCTCCAAACCCCCCGGCACCATCGAGTGGGAATAGCGGCGAGCCGCCGCTGGCAAATTGCGGCACGCTAACGCGGGCCACTAAAATGCTCATGCCCAGTTTGAAAACGAAATCAACAAAATCTCATTACTCGCTCTCTTATTTTTCCTCTTCTAAATGCCTGCTTATCAAGCCTTTCTTTAGAAAGTGTTGAATCGGTGTCCGCTCTCTTGGTAGACTTTTAAGTATGAACTCATATCGCCTTACCAGCTTGATTCTTATGGTGTTGCTCGCCATGCCCGCTATCGCATTTGCCTCATCGATGGTGATGGTACCGGAAGGGCCGTTCACCATGGGGAAAGGAAAACAACCTCCCCACGGACCGGAGCGGCGCCTGTTC
>QIDN01000199.1 GCA_003229345.1 Nitrospirota bacterium
GATGGAGGTCCCACCATGACCGCAGTTCCAATGATCATGCTCGTTTTCTTCGCGTTTGGTGAACCCGCTCAACCCGTCGTATTGCCGGAGGGTATTGAACCGTTCCCGGCGGCCGGTCAACAGTTTGTGGACATAGCTCTGGTGGCCCACGTCCCACACAAACTTATCGCGCGGACTGTCAAACACGTAATGCATCGCCAGCGTCAACTCCACAACGCCCAGATTGGATCCCAGATGACCGCCGGTTTTGGATATTGTCGATAAAAGAGTTTCCCGTATCTCTGCCGCCAAAGCGGGAAGATCTTCCTTGTTGAGCTTTTTTAAGTCCTGAGGACCGTTGATTCCATCTAAAAAACTGCTCATAATAATTCCATATCAAAAGGTGCGTTGGACGAAAAAACGGGCAATCTCACGCAGGGGATCGGCTCGTTCGTCAAATTCTTCCAGGCATTCCAAGGCCTCATCTACCAGAGATTCGGCTTTCTTTTTGGAATCCTCCAAACCAAACATGGCCGGGTAAGTGGCCTTTTCCTTGTCGATATCGCTACCGATATCTTTTCCCAGTTCTTTTTTATCTCCAACAATATCCAGAATATCATCAATAATCTGAAATGCGAGACCGATATGAGCGCCATAACGGGAGAGTGCCCCCAGCTGGGAATGGGAAGATCCGCTCAAGATCGCGCCGACGCGAACACAGGCCTTGAAAAAGAAACCTGTTTTATAAATATGAATGTATTCCAAAGTTGAGGCATCGATTTTCTTCCCCTCCGATTCCAAATCCACTACCTGGCCGCCGATCACTCCGGTAGAACTCATCGCCTTGGCAATCTCCTGCGAAGCCCGAAGGATATTTTGGTGAGAGACGGCCTCCATCAGATAAGGATTGGTCATCAAAACAAACGCCTGCGTTAATAACGCGTCACCGGCCAAAATAGCAATGGCCTCACCGAAAACTTTGTGGTTGGTCGGCTTGCCTCTCCTCAGACTATCATTATCAAGAGCGGGGAGATCATCATGAATCAACGTGTAGGTATGAAGGAATTCAACGGCCACCGCAAAAGGCAAAACGTCGGCTCGGCTCCCTCCGACAGCCTCCGCTGAAGCAATCAGAAGGCTGGGACGTAACCTCTTTCCCCCGGCAAACAAACTGTAGTGCATGGATTCATGAATACTTTTGGGGTATCCATCTTTTTCCGGCAAAAGCTGAGGTATCGCTTTGTCGATAAATTCTTTACATTCCTCCAGGTATTTCTTGGCGAGCACTCTTTCTGTTGATTGGGTCACCGGCACCATGAAATAGCCCCTAAAGTATCGTAATATAAAATGTTAGCACACATCCTACCCCAGTCAACCCTTATTCAAAATCCTAACACACCATTACATCTCCAAGGTCTTAACCTTGCGAATATCCTCGTTATTCGGTCGAGATTTTACGCCAATCCTTACATTTTTTGTTGGCAAAACGTGACAATCTCTCCTCCTGCCTCTCTTTGGTGAAAAAAAACAGACATGGCAGAACCGGCCATTATTTCTTCAACACCTTGGAGGGAACCCTAAAAGAGGGTAAAAAACGAGATCTATTCACCAGACACAAACCCGAATGCTTCATCATTATAATCCATTCCTTAAACAAAATAATTTCTTTGCCTTATCGAAACACTAATGCAATTAATCAATTGCGCTATTGACAATGCAGAGGAAAACCTTTTTCATAGACTAAAAACTATCACTCTAGGAAATTGTCGACAACTTCATGCCGCATCCCAATCTGTTTGACCCGACCCCAAGGAGTACTGAATGGAAACGATGACCACCGCATGGGTGGGATATCTTTCCTTGGTCATATTTGTTCTGGGCTATTCTCTGGTCGTGGCTGAAGAAAAAATTCACATGAGAAAATCCAAGCCCGTTATCTTTGCGGGTTGTTTCATGTGGTTTCTGATCGGCATCTATGAATTCCAGCACGGTCATGGTAGCGGCGAGGCTCGCGATTATGTGAAGCACCTCATCGCGGAAATCGGTGAATTGTTTTTCTTTCTGCTTGCGGCCATGACTTATATCGATACCCTGGCCGAACGGAATGTTTTCAACTCCCTGCGCTCCTGGCTCCTACGCAAAGGATTGGGATTCCGTTCCCTGTTCTGGGCAACCGGTACCATCACCTTTTTCCTGTCTCCCCTGGCGGATAATTTAACCAGCGCATTACTCATGTCCACCGTCGCGCTGGCAGTGAGTGGCGGCAATTCAAAGTTCATCGTTCTCGCGTTCATCAATATAGTCGTCGCCGCCAACGCGGGAGGTGCATGGAGTCCGTTCGGTGACATCACCACTTTGATGGTCTGGACTTCCGGCAAGGTCCATACTTTGCAATTCGCTTACCTTATGCTCCCGTCACTGATCAACTGGTTGGTACCGGCGCTTTGCATGTATTTCTTTGTCCCGAATAAAATTCCCGAAAGTCCCTCGGGTGAAGTTCATTTGAAGCCCGGCGCCAAAATCATCATCGTGATGGGTATCTGCACCATCGCCACTGCCGTCAGCTTTCACCAATTCTTTCACCTGCCGCCGTTTTTGGGGATGATGCTAGGCCTTTCCGCCCTCATGATCTTCGGCTACTACCTGAAACGCTGGGGCGACCGGCCTTTGAGAAAAGAACTGGGAATTCCCGAGGACCAAGAGGTGGAACACCGCCATTTTGACATTTTCGATAAAATAGCGGCGGTGGAATTTGACACTCTCCTGTTCTTCTTCGGTGTGCTTACCGCCGTGGGTGCTCTGCAATACATCGGCTATCTCACCCTGGCCAGCAAAAATCTGTACGAAACCATCGGCCCAACCTGGTCCAACATCATCGTGGGCATTCTTTCCGCCATCGTCGATAATATCCCCGTTATGTTCGCGGTATTAAAAATGAATCCCGAAATGGGCGTCGACCAATGGTTGTTGGTCACACTGACTGCGGGAGTGGGCGGCAGTCTTCTATCCGTCGGTTCCGCCGCCGGCGTGGCGGTGATGGGCATCGACCGGAAAAATTACACCTTTCTCTCCCACATGAAATGGTCGTGGGCTATTGCCCTCGGCTACGCGGCGAGCATCCTGTGCTGGTACTGGGTCACGGAAAGTCTCCGGTAATCCATTGTTGGGCCTTCTATTCAGGCTCTTGCCAGAGTGAAGACCTGTACGCGACCCGTCTTGGCTTTCTTCAATACCCGGGTCACTTCGTTCACCGTCGATCC
>QIDN01000036.1 GCA_003229345.1 Nitrospirota bacterium
CACGGGCAGGATTTGTAATGGAAAGACGATCTTCTTGACAAATTGCGGATTATTCGTCACCAACGCAGGACCCCGCACCAGGCATTCGGCAAACAGCCCGTGTATCACCAGGCCGGAAAACAAAATAACTGCAAATTCCAGGTTACTCTTTTGCTCGATTCCCCATTTCATCCGGAACACGACTCCGAACACAAACATATACACAAGCAACATCAGAACCGGATGCACGAATGACCACACCATCCCAAGCAATGATCCCCGGTAACGCTCCAGAACTTCCCGCCTGGCTAACTGTATAATCAGTTCCTTATGTGCGGATAGCAGGGAAACCGGCGGTAACCACGACATGGGCGCTCCTTAAAAGTGGGTTAGCATGATCTGGGATTAACGGGCCTTGATCAGGGAATACAGGTACTGCCCGTAGTTGCTTTTGGCGTACACCCGGGCAGCTTTTTCCAGTTCCTGCTTATCAATATATCCCTGGTTGTAAGCAATTTCCTCCAGACATGCGACCTTCAACCCCTGTCTGGACTCCAGGGTTTCGATGAACAGCGACGCCTGCAACAACGAGTCATGGGTCCCCATATCAAGCCAGGCCATACCCCTGCCGAACACTTCTACGGCGAGTTCGCGCTGTTCTAAATACCACCTGTTGACATCGGTTATCTCCAGCTCGCCGCGGGCGGATGGTTTGATGTTCCTGGCCACATCGACAACCCGGTTGTCATAAAAATATAATCCGGTTACCGCGTGATTCGATTTGGGGGAGTCGGGTTTCTCCTCGAGGCTGATGGCCCTGCCCTGCCCATCGAATTCGACCACACCGTAGCGTTCGGGGTCGTTGACGGGGTAAGCAAAAATCGTGGCGCCCCGGGTTCGACTCGCTGCCCTCAACAAGGCGGAGGACAACTCATGGCCGTGAAACACGTTATCCCCCAGCACCAGGGCACAGGAATGGCTGCCCAGGAATTCCGCACCAATAATGAACGCCTGGGCCAAACCATCCGGCGAGGGTTGAATAGCGTACGAAATATTGATGCCGAGATGACCGCCGTCCCTGAGCAATTGCTCGAATCGGGGCGTATCCCGGGGCGTGGAAATGATGAGAATATCCCTGATGCCGGCGAGCATAAGCAGTGACAGAGGGTAGTAGATCATCGGCTTGTCGTACACCGGGAGAAGTTGCTTGGACACCGCCTCCGTCACCGGGTGCAACCGGGTACCTGCCCCCCCGGCCAGAACTATTCCCCTCACGCCAACACTCCCAGTCGTTTGCCACTGTATTTTTGCGTCACGCTTTCACACCAAATTTGGTTGCTCAAATACCACTCGATCGTTTTTTTAATGCCGGACTCAAAAGTCTCCGCGGGCGACCATTTCAAAGTTCTCTCGATTTTACTCGCGTCTATGGCGTAGCGCATATCATGCCCCGGTCGATCTGTTACAAACTCAATTTGATCTTCATACGATTCGCCGTCATGCAATGGCCGCAAGTCGTCAAGCATGCCACAAATTGTCGCCACCACCTGCAAATTCGTCATCTCATTTTTACCCCCGACGTTATAGACCTGGCCGGGTTCTCCATTTTTTATTATGGTTTGCAAAGCCCGGGCGTGATCACCGACATATAGCCAATCACGGATGTTTTCCCCTCTGCCGTAGATGGGTATTGGATCACCGGCCAGGGCTTTATGTATGACCAGCGGTATGAGCTTTTCAGGGTACTGATAGGGACCGTAATTGTTGGAACAATTGGAAATCAATGCAGGCATACCATAAGTCTTGTACCAGGCGCGCACCAGTTGATCCGACGACGCCTTGCTGGCGGAATACGGAGAGTTTGGCCGGTAGGGCGTTTCTTCCGTAAACAGCCCGGTTTCGCCCAGACTGCCGTAAACTTCATCCGTCGACACATGGTGAAACCGAAACAGTTCCGCCTCCTCACCCGAAAGACCCGAAAAATACTCACGGCTCACTTCCAGGAGATTGTAGGTGCCGATGATATTGGTTCGAATAAAATCATCGGGGCCATCGATAGACCGGTCCACGTGGGACTCCGCGGCCAGGTGCATGATCCTGGTCGGCCTTGAACGAAACACCTCTTCGCGCAATTGATCCTTGTCGCAAATGTCAATTTGGCAAAACCTGTAATCGTCGCTGTCTTCGATGCTTGCCAGCGATTTCAGATTCCCGGCATAGGTCAGCTTATCGATATTCACCACTGAACACTCGCCGGATTGAATCAACTGTCTCACCACTTCAGAACCGATAAAACCGGCCCCACCGGTGACGATTATTGTTTCCTTATCCATGAATTTTTCCTAGGCGCCGATACTGATCCTGTATATGCTGATTCGATCCCGGGTCCAAATTTCCTCGAACGCCGCCGGGTTGTCTTTCACGAATTCAAGGAGATCATCCGGGTAATAGCGATTCACCTGCAACTGAACCTCCCGCCAGTGGCGAGAAATTCTTCCTGTCTCAGACAAAGCACCATTTCGCTGGTTAATGATAAACAACCATCCATCGTAATCTGCGTATTTTTTCAGGTCGTATCTTTTGAAAACAAATTCCTGATACCCGCCCCATTCGATGGTATGAAATTTGGCTCCCAGGTAAATATGCCGGGTTAATGCACGTACTGTATAACCTGTAACAGGATCGGTCAGCACATTATATTTTTTATCCACAGTCCCCAGATAAGCATATAAATCCTGCCATACACGATGATCATTTTCCGCCGAAACTTTTTTTAAGGTCTGGAGCTTGCTGAAAGGAGAGTAAAAATACTTTGAATCCAATGGGAACAGCAATACGGTCAGCAAGGATATCACGGTCAGGCCATAGATCATTTTAGCGGCATGCCGTCTTTCGGCTAAAAACTGTCCGCATCGATAAATAATCAACGCTGCGGCGATGGCGGTAGGGGTCATATAAAGGAACCGCCAGATCAATTCCGGCCAGGAGAACCTCAGGAAAAAATCCGTAAAAACCGGATTAAGTACGGTATAGAACGGACTGAGCATTCCAGCCACTAAAAACGGATTGGCGGCGAAACGCCGCCAATGGAAAACAAACAGAAGCAATACCAGATACCCCCATGGGGTCAATGCCTGGTAGAATTGTCGTTGCGGATCCAGAATAAACATATGCCGCATGAAGGGCAACACTTCAGCCAGATTGATCATTCGTCCGAAGGCCAGGGGATCGT
>QIDN01000183.1 GCA_003229345.1 Nitrospirota bacterium
CTCACCGCGTTGCCGCCTCCTCTTTCATGAATTGATCCATCTTCTTTTTCAAACGGCGGTAGATGGCGTACTCCCTCTCCGATTTTTCCTTCTGCCCCATCTGTTCGTAAGTGTAGCCCAGACTGTAATGGGCATCGACAAAGGTAGGATCGAGACGAAGTGTGGCTTTAAACGCCTTCTCAGCCAGGTCATACTTTTTCCGGTAATTGTGAATTCCGCCCAGCCCATAATATCCGTTCGGATTTTTGGGGCTTTTGTCGATAGCCTTTTGAAACGCCTGTTCCGCGCTCTCATAATCCTGTGACTCGATATGAGACAGCCCTTCCTTGTAATAATCGTGGCTGTCTTTGTCCGAGCATTGCGGTAAAATCAAAGCCAGCAGACTGAGCAGGCACAGGGTTGAAAGAGTTCGAGTGGAGGGCACGAAAGGCCTTTTTTTATAAGGTTTGATGGCAAATGCATCGTTCGTGAAACTACTAAAAATGATAACACCATTAAAAGGTTTCCGCTATAACAACCCCTCTCGTATGTTCAAACCGATTGGATAAGGGACCATTGCGCTCATGCAAATTAACTTCTATTGGATAGCTTTTGGAGTTGGAACATTTCTGGCTTGCGTGCTCGCGGTGTTGATCGTCAAGGGCTACGGTATCTTAAAGGTGCGGTGGTTGAATATCTCCCGTTTGCGCAATCTTCAGCAACGGGCATCCGCCACCTCCGATCCGATAGAACGTAGTTCTCTGAATGCGATCATGGAGCGTTGCGAAACCCTGCGCGGTCGCTGGGTGCTCGGTGAACCGGATTTGGCGTTGATTGAAAACACGCGGAGCCTGGTCCAGCAGATCGCGGAACTTCATTATCCCCAATCCGCCCAACCCCTCGCCGAAGCCCGGATCGAAAAAATTCTGAATGCCTTTCTTGAAATGAAGACGCATGTTCTGCAGTTGACCCGGCTGCGAGGTGTTCGGGAATGGACCCGGTTTCGGCTGCGCCACCTGGTGTGGTTGTCGGAAGCGTGGGCACGTAAGACCCAATGGGAGCAAACCCCCACCGTAAAGACCGTGCGCCGTTTCAAACTGATTCCAATTGTTAAATGGATTTACACGGCCCTGCGTTCGCTGGATCTGGTTTTCTGGTCCTTGAAAATGACGGTGTTTTTTTTATACGACATCGTGTTTAAAGTTTTTCTCATTCGATGGTACTTGCTGGTAGGAGAAACTGCCGTTCGGGTTTACAGCGATCGGGAACAGGATGAAGATATTTCTCCGGAAGAATTGCTGGAGGATATGGATGCCCTGCCGGATCAAAAAGAATTTCAGGAAACCGGGTTGACGGGGGAAGTTAAGGAATTGGTCGATGCCTCGCGTAATGCTCTTGTATTTCATCTGGGTGCGATGAGTTGGCAGGAGGCGCGCCAACGCTATGATAAATTGGTGAAAGATATTGCCCGTGTTCATCATCCGCAGGCGGAGCGGCCTCTGTACGAAGCGCGGCTCTATGATTTGCTGATCGGTTTCTCACGGTTTGCGGAGCAGATCGTGAGCCTCAATACCAAACCGGTCGTCAACAAAATGCTCAAACTCCGTTTGTCTCATCTGCTGAAGGTGAAGGATGTTACGAACTGGGCGCTGGAAAACCAGTTGGTCGATCTGGCGCGCAAATATAAGATCGGGACCGCAGTTAAATATTCCGCCCTCATCTACAAAGCGTTTAAAAGGGGACATCCGGGTATTTTGTTTAAGGATGCTGCGCTGGTCCTGACGCGGGAAGCTGGAAAACGGTGGGTGTTGGTGTACCTCCACGATAAAATCGCCGTGGAGGCGGACTGGGTCTACAAACCGAAATAGAGGATTTTCAAAAAATGCCGGATTTATTGTTTGGAGGAGCTCATGGCTTTGCCCAGAGTGGAGATCTCCGCCACCAATTGAATTCTATCCGACTGCAGACTCATGCGCTTGTCGATCAGGGTGTCGATCTGGACATTGACTTGGTCAAAACTTTGGTCGCCGGGGTATTCTGCCAGTAATATCTTGAAAGCATTGTTGATTTTCAGTTCCACATGGAAACTGTTACCAAACGACAGGATCAGGGATTGGAAGATATCCTTGAAACCCTGAGAAATGGAAAATTTGTGCTTGTTGGCTTGCGCCCAGTTTTTTAAAGTATCGGTTCCTTTTTCAACCGCCCTTTTGGAAGAGCTCAGTTCAATACCAGCTATTTTAACAAGAGAGGCCCCGTTCTCCGGAATGTAATTAGAAACTCCGGTCACTTCCGGTCCCTCCATCTCGGAGATCCGGGCTTTGATAAGATAGACTAGGCTCTGGTTGGAATGGACAATGGATTTGAATAGATAATAGGACGGATTACTCTGTTCCAACTGGCCCATCCGCAGTTTTAACAACTGATTCTCGCCTTCCAAGGCGCGGACGATGGTTCTCCGTGACCGCAGATCAAACTGGTTGACCACCGACAAGTCCCGGGTCAAACTTGCTTCAAACAGATTATAAGTGTCGTCGAGCGATTGCCGGATGATCTGGGTATACTCTTTCAGGTACTCGTTGAATTCTTTCACCTGAGGCCGGAACCGCTCAGTTTTAAAGTCGGGTTGGTAGAGGGTGTCCAGTTTTTCGCTGGCAGTTTTGAATCTTTCCTCAATGATGTCCGACATCTGGCGTTTTCTCTGAAGCGCATTTTCTTCCCCAATGGTTTCCATCAATACCGCCTGACTCAAATCGTCGATGGCTGAAGTTTGGGTAAAAATTTCCGTCAATTCGTTGTACAGACCCGTAGAGCTTTCCAGGTACCGTGTGTATTCCTTAAGGTCGTGAAACAGGACCGTACTTCCATTTGGCGCGGCAGCAAGATTTTTACTAAATGAAAGAACACAAATCAGAAGTATGACAATAACGCGGTATCGAAGTTTCATAACCCTCTTTCCTTAGATGGGGAAACATTTCGCTTCCCAATTTTCTGTTTTTATTGATTGATCTCAGGATAAGTAAGGAAAGGGCGCTTGGCAAACATTATTTTAGAATGTAAATGTAAATTTAACTGAAATGATTTTTAACTGATTGAATTAACTGAAGTCTTTGTAGAAGCGGAGATTCAAGGATTCACCCAGTCGGGTCACTTGGAGAAGCCAGCCGATAGGCAACGCGCACTTCGCTGGCATACACGTCGGCCCAGTGGCAGGCT
>QIDN01000095.1 GCA_003229345.1 Nitrospirota bacterium
AGCCAGAAGGGGCAGTTTGAGCAGGCGGTGGAGGCGTACCATCAGGCCCTCCAGATCAACCCCGACGCCACGGGGCCGTTTTATAATCTGGGTCTGGCTTACAAACATTTGAAGAATTACGAACACGCCGCGGCGGCGTTCGAAAGCGCCCTGCGGCTGGAGCCTGATAATATTAATATCCAGCTCAACCTCGGCAACGTCTACAACCGGATGGAACGCTGGGAGAAGGCCATCGGCCATCTCAACCGGGTGGTGCATCGCATCGAAGACAATGCCGAGGCGCACGGCAATCTGGGGTGGGCATACTTGAATTACTCGAACGGGCCGCAGTTCAAAATGCTGGTGATCGTGAATCTGCAAAAGGCGGTCGATTTATTTGAAGCGCAGAAGATGCCGGAGGCGGCAGACGCCACTCGCAAGACCCTGGAAGAAGCCCGGAAAAAATTCGGGTATAATGATAACTAATCAAATGTCAGGCAACAATTTTTTGGAAGAGGAAACCTTATGCCCGTAAATGTAACCGTGGAACCTATGCGCAACGAAAATTCCGTCTCGTTCATATTAGACAAAACTCTTATCCCGCCGGGAACCGGCAATCCGTATCCCAATCGCGAAAAGGCCCAAAGCAATCCCCTCGCTAAAGCTCTGTTCGAAATTCAGGGGGTCTCCAGCGTCTGGGTCCTCGGCAATGAAGTGCAGGTAACGAAGGACGATCAAGCCAGCTGGGGCGCCCTCAAAGGCAGAGTCGTGGAAACGATCAGGCAGAACGCTTAACCCTGCTCCGCAATGAACGACTCCGCCGCAAGCGGACGGGGTATCCGATAAGGATTTTCATTTAAAAGCCGTAGCAAACTATGGGAAATTAATCCCACTGGTGGGATTAAAATATTCCCTGAAGACCTGAATCAGGTCGCCGTGATCCTGCGACCCGGCCATCTCGCGGATCGAGTGCATGGAGAGCATGGGATTGCCCACGTCAACGGTGCGGATGCCGAGGTTGGCGGCGGTGATCGGCCCGATGGTACTGCCGCATCCCATGTCGGATCGCACCACGAACTTCTGCACGTTCACCCCGGCGCGCTGACACATCAATTCGAAATGCGCGCCCGACACGCCCTCGGTGGCGTACCTCTGCCCGGCATTGGTTTTGATCACCGGACCCGCGTTGATGAGCGGCAGGTGCCGGTCCTCGTGCCTGTCGGCATAGTTGGGATGCACGGCGTGCGCCATGTCGGCAGAAATAAAAATCGATTGGGCCACCGCCCGCATGAGAGCCTCGCGCGAATGGGTGGAGCCCATCACCATCCGCTCCAACGCATCTTTCAAGAACGGCGAGCCACCGCCCTGCGCGGTTTCGCTCCCGACTTCTTCATGATCGTAAAACGCCAGCACGCGTGTGGCAGTATCCTGCTTCGATGCCTCCAGTAACGCCAGCGTCGCCGCGTGGCAGGAGGCGAGATTGTCGAGACGCGGCGCAAACACAAACTCGTCATTGGGACCGGCAAAGGTCGAAGCCTGCACGTCGTACAACGCCAGATCAAGGCTGACGATCTCTCCCGCCTTGCATTTCAACTCGCGTGCTACCAGCTCCTTCAACACCTTTTCCGACGAAAGATTCTTCTCCGCCATTTGTAGAATCGGCGGCAAGTGGGTCTGCTTGTTGAGCTTGAGTCCCTTCTCGTTGACTTCGCGGTTGAGATGAATCGCCAACTGGGGAATGCGAAGCAACGCCTTGTCAATTTTGAGGAGACGTGACACCGGTTGGCCCTTTTTCGATTTTAAAACCACCCGCCCGGCGAGGGACAGGTCGCGGTCGGTCCACGTCGCCAACAACACACCGCCGTACACTTCGACGCCCAATTGCACATAGCCGGATTTTTCGTAAGCGGGATTGGGTTTGAGGCGCAGGTTGGGACTGTCCGTGTGCGCGCCGATGATTTTGAATCCGGCCGACTCCGCCGGCTTCGATCCCATGACAAACGCGACCAGAGACGAATCGTTGCGTGTTACATAGTATCGCCCACCTTTTTTCAGGCTCCAGGCGTCCGCCTCCTGCAACTCGGCAAAGCCTTCGGCTTTCAGCAGAGCGGACAGTTCGCGGGTCGCGTGAAACGGCGTGGGACTGGCGTCGATCAGCTCCAACAACGACTCGGCGTATTTCCGATAAGTTTTCGCGTTTTTTTTCATTTAAATAGGCTCCCTCTTTTTAAAGAGGGCGGGGGTGATTTATCTTTTTTCCTGAATAGTAATATCGCTGATTCAAATCCCCCTAGCCCCCTTCACAAAGGGGGGACTGTCAAACCGCCGCATGATATCCCGCCCGATGAAAATTCCCAACCGAATTGTGACGTCTCAACGCGAAAGGGTCGGGGTTCCGGTAGAATGTGTTCGGTCATAGACACCGGAGGTCTCTATTTATTGAGGGTTTAACGGATCAAGACCCCCTCCCCCGCTCTGCCGGTCCTTCCCGAACGGCACAATTTTCTTGTCCTCCCCCGTGGCATTGTTAAAATAAGAGCTTGTAAGGCTCCCCCTTGTAAAGGGGGCCGGGGGGATTCCTCCTTTGTGTCATCCTGAGCCTGTCGAAGGGTGACCTGAAATAGACCAAGCCATTAGGGCTTTCCCTGTTCCATGCTTCGTGTTCCGGAGTTTCAGGTTATGGGCGAATTGATCAAAGCGGCATTCGGGACGAAGGTAACGCCGAAACTGCGGCACTACGATCCCAACAACACCGACCCGGACTACCAGGCGGAAATATTCTGCGAGTTGTACCCGAGCTTCCCCCAGTACCAACAGCACGTCGCCGCGTTTGTCGAGCGCCACTACTGCACCATGATCAACGACGAAGACCACCCCACCCCGCAAGACGTGTTACAATTCCTGAAACCGGATGAAGTGATCCTCCTCAACGAATGGATCCTCACCCGTGGCTCCAACCTTCATCAATCCCTCGGCAAATAAAACCCGATCCAACTCACAGGACAACGCATGGCCGAATGGCATCTTTATATGATTCGTGTGAAGAGCGGCAGTCTTTACACCGGTATCACGAAGGACGTCGAACGACGCTTCGCCGAGCATTCGGAAGGAGGCAAGAAAGGATCGAAATACCTGCGCGCCCGCCGCCCGCTGACCCTCGTGTTCCAGCAGAAAATCGGCAAC
>QIDN01000295.1 GCA_003229345.1 Nitrospirota bacterium
CATGCCCCTTACCCGATCAGCGTATCAATGGGTTCCAATTGAGTTTCCAGCCCCTTTTCCTGCGCCAGCTTTTGAAGCGCTTCTTCAAGAACCCCGATTCCCTGCTCCGCGACTCCCTCGATGGTCATGACATAGATGGGACTCTACGCCGTGCCCCCGACATCGGATTCCAGATTCAGGATGTTGAATCCTTTTTCAGCCAGTATTCCTGTGGCTTCGGCGATGATACCCAACCGGTCCGCTCCATAAACAGTGATGCGGACGTCGGGCTCCATATGGTGCAACAATTCGCCTTCAATCGCATCCACATGATGACGCAGGTCGAAGGACCGGCTGACTGGCCCGATCAACTCATCAAGGGCCTGCTCGTCTCCTGCGAATTGCACCATGAGCATGACGGTGAAATTACCGCCCAGCCGCACCATGGATGCTTCTCCCAGATTGCACTCGCCTTCGTACAACGCGCGGGTGACTTGGGCAACGATGCCGGAGCGGTCCTTACCCACTAGAGTCAGCATGAACCATTTTTTCATAAGGGTTCCCTTTCAAGCAGTCAACGAGTTAGCAAAACATGGCATCCATTTAAGGCTTTGTCAAGCAATGGCGTTTACTTGAGGTTTATCTGCCTGTTTAGTTTTTTAAAACAACGCGGTACCGGGCCTGATTGTTCCGCACCCGATCCATGGCCGGGTTGACCTCGTTCATGGCAAACGATTCGGTTTGAGCTTTGATTCCGTGACGCGCCGCAAAAGCCAGCATGGTTTCAATATCGCTCCGGCCTCCGATGGGACTGCCGCATACCGTCTTCTGCCCCGCAATCAGGGGAAACGCCGGGATCGATAGGGGGTTTTGGGGAACACCCACCACGCATAATTTGCCCTCCGGCCGCAGAACGTCCAGGTACTCTCCCCAGTCCAAGTCTCCCGGAGCCGTCGAAATGATAAAGTCCAGCGTGGCGGCGTTGGCTTTTAGAACTTCGGCGTCTTTGGAATTCAACACCCGGTGCGCTCCGAAACTCTTTGCTTCTTTTTCTTTTCCGGGGGTGGCTGAAAAAGCGGTTACCTCACATCCCCAGGCTTTGTAAAACTGTAAAGCCAGGTGGCCCAGACCGCCGACGCCGATGACGCCCACCTTCATGGTCGGGCGGATGTCGAAATGGATCAACGGGGCGAATACGGTAATACCGCCGCACAGCAGGGGCGCCGCGTTTTCCGACTCCAGACCGTCGGGAAGGACGAAGGCAAACCGACTGTCCACCACAACCGCGTTGGCGAATCCACCGTGACGGCCCAGGCAAGTTCCCATCATTTGTGAACACAGCTTTTCCTTGCCGGAGATGCACCACTCGCAAGTCATGCACGACGAAGACTGCCAGCCGATTCCCACCCGCTGTCCGGCCTTCAAATGTTTGACCGAGGCACCCATGGCCGATACGGTTCCGGCGATTTCATGCCCCGGTACCAGAGGATATTGAGAAATGCCCCAGTCGTTGTCTACCAGATGCACGTCGCTGTGGCAGATACCGCAATGACTGATTTTGACTTCCACCTCCCAAAGACCCAATGTGGGAGATGTGTAACTGAATTTTTCCAACGGCGCCTTAGCTTCCTGCGCGGCATAGCAATCGATGTTCATAAAAGGGGTCTCCTATTTCTGGATTAACCCTGAGAAGTCGACGGACGCTTCCAATGTCTTCAACTTCTCCGGAGAAAAACTTTGTGTGTTCAGGTTGTCGATATACGGGAACTCGCCCAGAACTTTGGCTCCTGACAATTCTTCAATCAGCCGGGGTTGATCCTGTTCGATGGCATTCGCTGTCTCGGGTCCGGTCCGGTTGAGGACGACTCCTCTCACCGGAATACCGTTTTGTTTCAGTGTGTCCAAAGTCATTAATGTATGGTTGAGAGTTCCCAGTTGAGTATGCGCTACCACCACCACGGGTAAGCCCAGGTCGCGCATCAAATCCACCACTCCATAATCGCGGGTGATGGGGACTCGCACGCCGCCGATGCCTTCCACCAGCACCCAGTCGTATTGGCCTGAAAGTTTTTTGTAGGCCGACAGAATCGTTCCCGGTTGGATGGCGCAGTTTTCGATCATGGCCGCTTGGAAAGGCGACGCAGCAGGTTGCAGTCGAATAGGGCACACCTCGGACAGGGAGTCTTCAATGCCTCCGCATTCCATCAGAAACAGCGCGTCGGAATTGGCCGCTGAACTGCACTCGCTGTTCACCCCGGTTTCGATGGGTTTCATGATTCCGACTTTTTTCCCCTGGTGCTGGAAATAGGCCAGAATCGCTGCGGTGACCACAGTTTTCCCGACCCCGGTATCCGTTCCCGTTATGAATAATCCCTGTGCTGGCATGCTGGTTTCCCTGTTTTAAAGAGGCCCATTGTAGAGAAGGGCAGGGAGAGATGCCAACTTAAATTTAACGGCGGTTCCACTGATAGGAATTTCTGGGACTTTGGAAGAGATTTGATTTCTGCTATAATTTAGCTTGGTAGATTGTTTTTCGTTCTCTTATTTTTTGGAAAGGCCGGATCATGAGCTCGAAGCTGGAAATCACGTGCCCCTGTTGCGAGACCAAACTGCAGGTGGATCAGAAAACCGGTGAGGTGCTTTGGAAGGAGGAGAAGAAAAAGGAGTTTTCCTCTCTTTCCGATATGGTCCATGACCTTGCCGAACATCAGAAAGAGAGCCAGTCCATGTTCCAGAAACAACAGGAACTGCAAAAAGACAAATCCCGCCTCCTGACAGAAAAATTCAAGGAAGCGCAGAAGAACGTCGATAAATCCGACAACACCAAACCCCTCCGCGATTTTGATCTGGACTGATTACAAATCCACCGTCAACCCATCGTAAGCCAACTCCACATTATCCGGTAGACCCCGGCTGACCGTTTCGTGATCGAACTTGTGATTGATATGAGTGAGGATGGCCCGCTTCGGTTTGAGCTCTGCGATGGCCGCCAGGGCCTGATCCAGGCAGAAGTGCGTGGCGTGCGGCTCAAAACCCAGGGCATTCAGGACGAGGACATCCAGCCCGGACAGGATTTTTTTGGTTTTATCCGGTAAGCCGCTGCAATCGGTGATATAAGCCGCATTGTTGACCTTGTATCCCAGTATCGTTATATTGCCATGGGTGATGTCGACTGGAGTGAC
>QIDN01000061.1 GCA_003229345.1 Nitrospirota bacterium
GGGCATGGATATGGATGTCATGATTTTCGGTGGCGAGGTGAACCCGGTCGAGTCCCTGAATCCTTTCCGCAACGTGCCCATTGAAGAATTGAACGCCGAAGGGTTTGGCACCCTGACCCCGCAACCGAGGACCAAGCAGAATATTATCGGCCAAGGGATCTGGAAAGAGGGCCAGTGGCATGTGGTCTTTCGCCGGTCTTTAAAGTCTCTCAATAAGTGGGATGTCAAGTTCAGGAAGAAACAGCCGATCCTGATCGCTTTTGCGGTGTGGGATGGGGCTTATCAGGACCGCAATGGTAGAAAGATGGTTTCCATGTGGCAACGGTTGAATTTACCTTGATCGAAACCCCAGTATGGGATATTAATACAGTACGCTAAAAATTATGTTTTCACCGGTTACAGAGGACCCGAGAGTTTTCGGCCGGTTGAGCCATTTATTAAGTTTTAAAAGAGGTGGGTTCAATGTCTGAAGACCAGATCAAAAAGGAAGAAGAATTGAATGATGAGGCCCTCGAAGTGGCCGAAGAGGTAGAAGAAGAGGAAATTGAAGAGGATGCCCTCACCGAAGAGGAAATGGATGAGGTCGACGAGGTCGAGGGTGAGGAAGAAGTAGAGCAGGAAATCGGCGCGAAGATGGTCATCGGCCAAAGCGATTACTCCGTACGCGAATCCAACCGCGGGGCCGACGATCCCGGCGATAACACTCTTTCCGAACCGCAATTCGTCTGCCGCTACGGCGATATGCTGTTTGTTTCCGACTGGGGCAACCATCGAGTGTTGGCTTGGAACCAGTTCCCTGAGGAGAACGGCGAACCTGCCAGCATTGTGCTGGGCCAGGAGGATTTTTCCGACAGTCTGGAAAACCGTGGCATCAGCACCACGCTCGACGAAATGACTTCCGGTTTGGGTGACGAAAACCTGGAAGGGTTCACCGTCAGTAAACCGGAAGAAGACACCCTATCCTCACCGGCGGGGGTTTGCGTCATTGACGGCAAACTGTACGTGTCCGACAGCGGCAACCATCGGGTCCTTCGCTGGAACGGCCTGCCCTCTGATGACGGTGAAGTTCCGGGTCTCGTTTTGGGCCAGGATAACCTGGAGTGTGGCGAAGCCAACCGACGCGGGCTGGTCGGGTCCGGGTCCCTGTTTTTCCCATTCTCCATTCGCTCCGGGAACGACCAGCTTGTTATCGTGGCGGATAAGGACAATCACAGGGTTCTCGTCTGGCAGAAAATCCCCTTCAACGACGGTTGGAATGCCGATGTCTGCCTGGGACAATTCGGCATGGACGAACGCGAACCGAACCGCGGTGATTTTGACAATGTGACCCCGGAAACGCTTAGTTTCCCCACCGCTGCTTTCTTCGATCAGGAAACCGGAAAAGTATTCGTAGTGGATCAGGGCAACAACCGCGTTTTGATCTGGAATAAAGTGCCCTCGAACAATGGTGTTCCCGCAGATATGGTGTTGGGTCAAAAGGATTTCTACAGCCGTGAAGTCAATGGCGGGATGGGAATGAAGCGCGCGGACGCCGTGGGAATGTATTTTCCCACCGACGTGGTTTATGGCCGCAAAGGATTGTTTGTGTCGGACTCTGGCAATAACCGGGTTCTGGTTTGGAAGGAACTGCCCACGGAGAACGGTCAGCCGGCGGATATGGTGATCGGCCAGAACGCTTTCGCCGGACACCAATTCAACCGGGGCGGCGAGGTATCTGATTGCACTCTGAACGATCCGTACGGAATGTTTATCGACGAGGATCTGGAAGATGAAGAAGATATTGGCAAGCTCTACATCTGTGACCGTGGGAATTCCCGCGTCGTGATCTGGGAAGAGCTTCCAGACTTCAGTAAAGAGGGCAAGCATGAAGAGATCACTCATCCGCCCATCGAGGATCCCGAACTGCTCATGGGCCACGATGACGACTTCATGGACGATGACGAAGATGACGATGAGGTTCCCAAAGAACTGGCCTAACCAGCGTGACGCTGGACCCGGTTTGGTGTCGGCGGGAGTGGCCGATTTGCGCTCGATGATATTATCTTGGGGATAACGGTTAGCCCATTCCCCCTCCGGGTAGGAGACGGAGCTGATTTTTAAGGGCGCGAAGCAGTCATCTGAGTGGGTCCAACATTTATCGATAAAGTTACTTTACGGCGGGAATCCTGATGGTGATCGGGGTCCCGCCATTTTTTTTGTGCCTTTGGGGCCGAAGGTTTTAGAACCCAGATTCTTTCCTTCGGCAAGCTCAGGACAGGCTAGCCAAGGCTCCTCAGAATGACAGGCAAGCGTTATATTTTGTCATTCTGAACGCAGTGAAGAATCTGGGTTTTCTTTCCAGTTGATCCTGCTAATCCCGTTATCCTGTCGAATTTTTTTGAGGGTTGCCCGGCGGTCACACGCAATAGGGCGGGATGCCTTCCTCCACCCATTGTCCCGCCTTCTCGCTCTTGAGGTTGACCTTGTTTTTATGAATCCCCGCCTCGATCTTCCGGCGCGATGCTTCGAACTTTGTTTCGATTGCTTCCGGCGAATCTTCAAATAAATTGCCGAAGGCCGGCAGGCACTTCAGGTTGCCAACGTCACAGCAGGGCGTCATGTTGCCGTTCTGTTGAACCGTCATGATTTCGATCGACCCCCGCGCCGCCACGCATTCCAGCAGGTAAGTGTTTTTCGGAAAGGGATTGGAGGTCATGGCACGCCGTCCCTGTTCGTCCATTCCGAACGCCGGCAGTAAATTGATCCCGAATATAAAATCCCCCGACTTTGTGAACGATCCGGTGTCTCCCATGTGCGCCGTGTAAATCGTCTCGTCGCAGTTGGGATTGTTTTCCACCAGGTATTTAATCTTACTGTGATACTCGGTCAGCAGAGTAGCGATCTCCGGAACCGCCGGTTTCACGTTACTGAAAAAATCCACCAGCAGGCCCAACTGCATGGCGAGATCGGTCACCGATTCGAACACCACGTTGACCAGCAGTTTGTTCTGCAGGGTCATCATTTCCCTGAGTAACGCCTTCTGCCGCTCCTGCCACACCGTCGGGTAGAGGGTGATATCGATGCGCCCGCCGAGCTGCATGATCTCCACCAGCCTCTGCCAGCGTTTGGTTTCTTCCGATTTGATGTCGAGGTTGGTGTGCAGGCAGACGTTGGGGGT
>QIDN01000178.1 GCA_003229345.1 Nitrospirota bacterium
TGACTTCTTTTCTCGGCCGGGGGGTTCGGGATCGCTCTAAATCATCCGGCAAAAAAGGCGGCCCGGAATCGCCGTCTTCCTAAAAGTTTTTTACTCCCTCCCACCTTTCTCGGCATCTAACTATTGTGATTCGCTGGTCCCTCATTAAATTCGTATTTAAAACCCTGATCCGCCAATTACTTGGAAGGAGAATAGCCATGCTGAAAGTAGGTAGCGAAGCGCCCGATTTTCTAGTCAACGACCACAATGGAAATCGGGTTAAGTTGAAGGATTTGAGAGGAAAGAAAGTTATCCTCTGGTTTTACCCGAAAGCCGACACCCCAGGGTGCACTATGGAGGGCAAAGGATTTCGCGACGATTACGAAAAGTTTCAAGAAAAGGGCACCGTGATTTTGGGAGTCAGCCTGGACAGCGAGGCAGAAAATAAAGCGTTTGCAGAAAAGTTCAGCTTTCCCTATCCGCTACTGTGCGATGTCGGGCGGGAAATCGCCATGGCCTATCATGCTATTGAAAGCAAGGACGACGCCTACGCCTCCCGCATCAGTTATGTGATCGACGAACAAGGAATCATTCAGGAAGCCATCGCTAAGGTGGACACTTCCGCGCACTCCAAAGACCTGTGTTCCCGGCTCTAAGTACCATCCCCGGGACTTTGGTTCTTGAGTGGGCGTCTTATGTTTCGAGGGCTTGACCTGAAGGGGGAGGCACGCTATTATTCCTGCTTTATTCCTTCAAGCCCAGAGAAACAATGTCCTATCAGGATTACATAAAAAATCTTCATCCGCTGAGCCCGAAGGATAGAAAAAAGAAAAAATCCCTCCTTAAGACCCGAATCAATCAAATTGATTTCGAAAAAATAAAAAATGTGGCGGACCTGGTAGAGGCCTATCAGGGGACCTCGATCCAGGCTCGTAACGTGGGCCAGTGTGCCAATATTTTCCAAAAGATGCTCAAGGACAAGGAGCGCCCGACAATCATGCTGGGGTTGGCGGGACCGCTGATCGCGGCCGGCCTGCGGAAAGTCATTCGGGATCTCATTCATTATAATATGGTGGATGTCGTGGTTTCCACCGGTGCGATCCTGTATCAGGATTTTTACGCCGCCATGGGAGCAGGACATTATTACGGCAGTCCGGAAGCCGATGACACGAAATTGCGCGATTTACTGATCAATCGTATCTATGATACCTATGTCGATGAAGAAAAGTTTGCCCAGTTCGATTCCCTGATCGGCACATTTGCCGACAGTCTGCCTTCCCGAAGATATTCCAGCCGGGAATTTATATCCCTGCTCTCCAAAGTGATCGATGATAAAGATTCGATTCTGGTTACCGCCCGTAAAAAAGGCGTGCCGATTTTTTGTCCGGCGCTCAACGATTCCAGTATCGGCATCGGTCTGACCGAACATTATGTCGACGCCAAGAGGGCAGGGCGGCAACCGATCACCATCGACTCCATTCGTGATAACTATGAGCTGACCCAATTGGTGGTGAAATCCAAAAGAACGGCGGCGTTTTATGTGGCAGGTGGCGTTCCGAAAAATTATATCAACGATTCGATTGTCATGAGTTATATCTTCGGAAAGAACACCGGCGGCCATAAATATGCGATACAGATGACCACCGACGCGCCGCATTGGGGCGGGCTCAGCGGCAGCACCCTGGCCGAGGCCCAGTCCTGGGGGAAGGTTAACAAAGAAGCCAACTTCAGTATGGCTTTTGTCGAGCCCAGCGTTTCACTGCCTCTGGTGTTCGGGTCCGCCTTTCAGAAAAAAGCCTACAAGGGCCGGAGCCGACTTTCCATCAAATGGTCAGGTGATGAGCTCAAAGAGTTGAAAGTTAAAAAGTAAACATCCCCTTCCTCGTCTTATCCCTGGTATTCGCTTTTAAATCCCAGAATATAGTATTGGTTGAATTCCAAAGGCTCGATCGCGGCGGGATAGATCATGTCCACAAACCGCTTGGTGGCGGGGGATTTCTGGTGGAGTGTGACGGCTTCCTCATTTTCGAAAATCATTGTGTGCAAAAATCGGGTGGGATGCCCCATCTCCTGATTCGCCATGTAGAACAACGTCGTTGGTTCGTTGATCCGTATATACTTGACAAAATCCTCAACGGTGCGTTTGCAATCTTCCACCATTTCCGGTGGAACCTGATAACGCGCTGTCATGCATACTGGCATGAATACGACTCCTTTTAGTGAGTTTAATTGGAATTTGTGTCGATGAAGACGCGGACTTCATGCACGTGCTCAATGGTTTGAAGATGTTCCTTCAACTCCTTCATTACGGAATGGGCCTCATCAGGGTCGAGCCCATCTTTCATTTTAATAAACACTTCCAGCGTGGTTTTGCCGCCATGGTGATGAGCCCGAAGATGAGTTCGCCCTTGAATATCTTTCATTGAGGCAATCATCGGGTCCACCTGTTTCTCCAGATAGCTTCGGTTGGCCCAGTAAATGGATTCAAACGCGGCGTCGTCTTCGGTGTCGACGTGAACGAGAATATCCTGAATATTATCCATCTCGCGGATCAGTTCGCGCCGCACGCCCTCCGCGATTTGATGTCCCTCAGTCACCGAAGCTTCATGGTCGACCAGAATGTGAACGTCCATCAGCACTTCCCCGCCGATCCGCCGGGTTCTTAGGTTATGCGTTTGAATCACTCCCGGCATCTCGTTGATCCTCGTTGCGATGCGGCGAGTCTCCTCCTCACTCAAGGCCGTGTCCATAAGATCGCTCAACCCCTTGAACGCGATGTTATAGCCCACTTTCAGAATCATCACTGATACGACGATGGCCGCGATGGGGTCCATAATGGGGTATCCTGCCATCGCCCCGCCTATACCGATCAGTGCGGCGACGGAGGAAATGGCATCTGAGCGGTGATGCCAGGCGTTTGCGACGAGCGACGGGCTTTTGGTTTTTTCTCCCACCGAGCGTGTAGCGCGAAACAGAATTTCGTTGGTTACGATGGAAACCACCGCCGCCAACGCCGCCGGGATAAGAGGAGTCTGGAACGCGCCGGTGGCAATAATTTCCCAGGATCGGTAGCCCAAACCGAACCCTGCGGCAATAATCACCGCGCCCACGAGAGTGGCGCCGATTGTTTCCGCCCGCCCGTGGCCGTAAGGATGGTTTTCGTCCG
>QIDN01000307.1 GCA_003229345.1 Nitrospirota bacterium
TTGTTTTACTTGTTAGCAGTGGAGGGTCTTGCGCTCTCAAGCGCATGCCCCAATTTAGGTATATTAAAATTCTCGGCATTTTTAAAGGTGCGATCTCAATAAAAATAATCCCACAAAGCTAAATAAAATAACCACTTCCCTAATAGGTTTACTTTAACTAGGAATTTCTTTTTATGAAAAAATTGGCAAAATCAATTGTCTTGACTTTTTATGGAAGATTTTGCTAATTTATATATCAAATCCATCCGTTATAAATAGAAAGATTATGTTCAGGTTTTAGTTACCCCTTTCGGGGTGTAAGTGGGGGTTAGGGAGGGTTCCTTGTAGAGTTAACCAGGATTACCTTTAGCCTTTTTGAGAAATCGGAGTCCCCTATTTTTTTTAAGTGTTGTTAAATTTTTTAGGAGAAAACTCATGGCAGAGCAAAAAGCTCAGGCAGTAGCCGAGCAAAAAGAAAAGAGTGAATCGGAGAAAGCAAAAACCATGTCGAACGAAATTTTGAATTCGCTGACACTTAAATGGGATGATTCAAAGATGCAGACCACTTACGCAAACGTAGTGAATGCGTCGAGCACTCGGGAAGAGGTTTCCATTTTCTTCGGAACCAACCAATCCTGGAATATTTCTGAAGATCGCGAGTTGGCCATTCAACTGAGTGATCGTATCGTGCTCAATCCGTATGCAGCGAAACGTCTTCTGGTGTTGTTATCCCGGATTGTGAAGGAATATGAAAACCGTTTCGGAACTTTGAAGTTGGACGGGGATACCAAGTAAATTGGACCGTCGAAACCACCTTTTTAAATTTAAAAGGTGAGACATCAATTTCGTTATCCCCGCCCTTGGGCGGGGATTTTTTTTATACAGAAAATATTTAATCCGTTCACTAAGAAATCAGATTGCTTGTTTTATAAATCCTGAGCTAACGAAACAGAAACATCACAACTCTTTGGTATTTTTCAATTTATTAGGAATTTATAAAGGCATGCCTGCGGTCCGAGTTGGTTTTGGAGAATTCATATTCCCGGAACTTGCGCCTCGTGCAGGCGGATATTATTCTTGATTGGGATATTGACCAAGCCTCAGTGAATTTTTGAGGATGGGAAGGTTTGCATTATGAAGTCAAAAATAAAATCGGGGGAAAAAACCGAGAAAAGCAATGGCCTAAATGATTCCCAGTTATGGAAGGAATTTTCCAGCGCCAAAACTTCCAGCGATTTTGCCCATCATTGGTTAAGCTTGCAATGCCGTTACCTTCCCGGGGTGCGCCGTGGGGTTGTTGTGCTGGGAGATCCCAAAAGCAATTCATATGCACCTGCCGCTTTTTGGCCACAGGGCTCCAAAGGAAGTATGAATTTAACCCGGGTGGCTGATTTTGCGATTGGGCAAAAAAAGGGTGTGTTGCGTGGAGGGCATTCCAAAAATGGGAGCAATGGTCGAGAAGGAGAGAAGAGTTCTTTTATGGCCTACCCCTTTTTAATCGACGAAGGCTTGTACGGAGTGGTTGCGGTAGAGGCCTGCACCTCTGACGAGAAAGAAACTCAACAAGCCATGCGGCAGTTGCAATGGGGGTCTTCCTGGATGGAAGTGATGATTCGCAGGCAGTTTAACCAGAAGACTTCGCCGGATCGAAAACGCCTGAGCACAGTTCTCGAATTAATCGCGAGCGGCCTGGAAAACGAACAATTTCAAAAAGCCGCTAACGCAGTGGTTACAGATATGGCCGTTCAGCTTGATTGTGAGCGCGTAAGCCTGGGGTTCGTCAAAGGGAAATTCGCAAAGGTTATCGCGTTATCCCACAGCGCTAAATTCAGCAAAAAGTCGAACTTGATCCGCGATATCGGCCATGTCATGGATGAGTCTATCGATCAAAAATCCATGATCACTTTTCCTCCCATGGACACACAAACCCCATTAGTTTACCGGTTACATGCCGACTTAAACCACGAGCATGGGGGCGGAGGTGTTTGTACTGTACCGTTGAGTTCAGGGGATAAGGTGTTTGGTGCGTTGACGTTTGAAAAAACTAAAAAAAAACGATTTAGCGAACAGGATATTCAGCTCTGCGAAACTGCCGCCCATATGGTGGGCCTCATTTTGCATATTAAACGCAAAGAGGATCGGTGGATATTAACCAAGGTGTTGCTGTCCCTAAAGAATTTTTTAGGAAAACTGGTGGGGCCTCGGCACTTGGGCTGGAAGATGGGATTCATCATTTTGGCTGCCTCGGTAACTTTCTTTTATTATGCGACGTGGGATTTTCGAATTGTGGCAGATACCAAAATTGAAGGAGCCGTCCAGCGAGTCGTTGTGGCACCGATAGAGGGATATATCCAGAATACTTTTGTGAGACCAGGAGACGTTGTGAAAAAGGGTGACCTAATTTGTCAGCTTGAGGATAAAGACCTGGTTGTGGAAGCGGCTAAATGGGAGGGCCAGATCAATCAGTATCAAGGACAGTATCGAGATGCGTTGGCTAAATACAACCGGAGTGAACTGAATATTTTGAAGGCCCAATTGAAGCAGGCGGAAGCCCGACTGGAATTAATCCAGAAGCAATTGAGCCGAACTCGTATTTACTCCCCCTTTGAGGGAATAATTGTTTCGGGAGATTTGAGCCAATCCCTGGGTGCACCGGTGGAACGGGGTGAAGTGCTATATGAATTGGCTCCGCTGAATGAATACCGCGTAATTCTGAAAGTGGATGAAAAGGATATCGCAGAAGTCCAGACCGAGATGCGGGGAGAATTGGTATTGACGGGGGCGGTTGAAGAAAACCTCTCATTTCTAGTGAAAAAAATCACCCCAGTTTCGGAAAACCGGGAAGGAAGCAATTTCTTCAGAGTTGAAGCTCAGTTACTGGAACATCGGGATTATCTGCGGCCTGGCATGGAGGGGGTAGGCAAAATCAATATCGGTGAGCGTAAATTGATCTGGATTTTGACCCGCGAAATGATTAACTGGTTCCGGTTGAAAATCTGGACCTGGTGGCCTTAATTGAAAGGGTGATTCATGTCTGTTGATTCGATGTTTAGCCCTTCTTGGTACCGGGTCGCAAATCTACAACCCCGGCTACGCAGCCATACACAAATTCACCGCCACCATTACCGTGGAAAAATATGGTTTGTTCTTCAGGACCATTCG
>QIDN01000031.1 GCA_003229345.1 Nitrospirota bacterium
GAAGCGTTTCCACGGAAATGGAAATGGTTTGTTCCCGGTGCTTGGAGCCGGTGAATTATGAAGTTCGGTCCAAGGTCTCATCTCGTTATGTGCCGGGGCAAGAGAACGATAGCTTGGATTCGGATGTTGAACTCCATGCTTCGGACATTGAGGTGGAGTACTACACCGGTGACCGGATTGATTTAACTCAGGCCGTGTATGACCAGATAATGTTGAGTTTGCCTCTGGCCCGGTTATGCAGGGAAGATTGCCAGGGAATCTGCCCCCAATGTGGGATCAATCGAAATAAAGAAAATTGTCAATGTTCGGATAAGGATTCAGTCGACCCACGATTGGCCGTATTGAAAACGTTGAAAGATAAACTAAAATAGCTTTTAAAGGAAATCAGCATGCCCGTACCCAAGAAAAAAACATCCCAATCAAAAAAAGGAATGAGACGCTCGCACGATCATTTAAGTGCTCCTGCTTACAGTGAATGTTCTCAATGTCATGAGATTAAACGGCCTCACCATGTTTGTCCTCACTGCGGATACTACAAGGATAAAGAAGTCTTAGAGGTTGAAGCAGTCTAAGAAGATCCATTGATTCCAATCCAGCTCGGCCGGTTTATTTGAATTTCAACCATTGAAAGGGATATCACCTTATCCCGAATAAACTACAGGTCATGTTTTTGTTAACCTCATTTCCTCTGATTTTATCCTGAAGAGGCAATTGGCGAATCCCCTTTGAACCTTCCAGAGGAAGAAAATCAAAAATGAAAATTGCTGTTGACGCAATGGGGGGAGACCATGCTCCAGAGGCCATTGTTGAAGGCTCTGTGTTGGCGGCGCGGGAATTTAAAATTCCTACTATCCTCACGGGTATTTCGCATCGGGTGTATCAGGAGCTGGAAAAATATGAGGATTGGAAACAGCTGGGCATCGAAGTAGAGCACGCGGATGAAGTTGTCGAGATGCATGATATTCCCAGCAAGGTGATCCGATCTAAAAAAAGATCCTCCATCAAGATTGGAGTGGATCTGGTTAAAAAAGGCGAGGCTTCTGCTTTCGTCAGCGCAGGCAACACCGGGGCGGTGCTTGCCTATTCCACTATCATCTTACGCCCTTTGAAGGGGGTGGATCGGCCTGCCATTGCGGTTCAACTGCCAACGGCTAAAGGCACTTCGATCCTTCTGGATGCCGGCGCCAATGTGGATTGCAAAACCAACCAGTTGTTTCAATTTGGAATCATGGGCCATGCTTATGCCAAATACATTCTAGGAAACGACAAACCTAGTGTGGGACTGCTGAGTATCGGCGAGGAGGATGGTAAAGGCAACGAGACCACCAAAGAGGCCTTCAAACTGCTCAAGAAAAGCCATATCAACTTTATCGGCAATATTGAAGGGAAGGAAGTCTACCGGGGCAACGCGGACGTTATTGTGTGTGACGGCTTTACCGGGAATGTGGCCCTCAAAATAAGCGAAAGCCTGGCCGAGATGATCGGTGGTAGTTTGAAAAAACTCTTTAAAACTGGAATGACTACCAAGCTGAGTTACATGTTGTTGAAACCTCATTTGGCTGAATTAAAGAAGAAGGTCGATTATTCGGAAAAGGGCGGGGCGCCGCTTCTGGGAATCAATGGAGTGTGCATTATCGCTCACGGTAGTTCCAGTCCCAAAGCTATCAAAAATGCCATTTATCAGGCCCATGTGTTTGTGGAAAAGAAAATCAATGAGCATATTTGCGAGGACATCGAATACAATCTGGACGGCAAAGGTTCGCTCTGGCAACATATTAAGGAGATTGTTGTCGGCCCGGAAGATGACCTCGAGGATTCCGAAACTTCCAAAGAAACATCCGATCCTTCGAAAAATTAATCGTCAAATTCTTTGAATTAAACTGTCCACTTAATCGAAGCATGAAAAAAAAATCGCACTACCAAGCTGAAATTGCAGGAACGGGGATCTATCTTCCCGAAAAAATTCTGACCAACGCAGACTTGGAAAAAACTTTGGATACTTCGGATGAGTGGATCCGGACTCGCACCGGTATTCAGGAGAGAAGAATTGCCCAAAAGGATGAATCTTCCTCCACCCTGGGAGCGCATGCGGCCAAAAATACTTTGAATGCGGCGGGGATGACCCCGGATGAGCTGGACATGATTATCGTCTGCACCTCCACCCCGGATGTGCTTTATCCCTCGACGGCCTGTTTTGTGCAAAAGAATCTGGGTGCTTCCAAAGCCGCGGCCTATGATATTTCAGCCGTGTGTTCGGGATTTGTGTTTGGATTGTCGATTGCCGAGCAATACATCAAAAGCGGGCGGTATGAGAACGTTATGGTGATCGGCGCGGAAGTCAATTCCCGGATCATGGACTGGACTGACCGGAAGACCTGTATTTTGTTCGGAGATGGCGCCGGTGCAGTTATTGTTAAGCGGGTCGAAAAGGAAGAGCCGATAGGAATTCTTTCATCTCATATTTATTCCGATGGAAATCATTCCGATATGCTGATCGTTCCTGGTGGTATTGGAAGGGAACCGGTGAACCGCGAAGCGGTAGACAATAAAATGTACTGTTTGAAAATGGCGGGACAGTCGACCTTTAAAATGGCGGTGAAGCGTATGACTGAAGTTTCCAGGGAATGTCTGGAGTTTAATGGGCTGTCTACCGAGGATGTGGATGTGGTCATTCCGCATCAGGCCAACCGGAGAATTATTGAAACGGTTTCTGAAAAGCTGAATATGAGTATCGATAAATTTTTTATCAATATTCATAAATACGGAAACACCAGCGCGGCTTCTATTCCGATTGCTCTTCATGAAGCACGCGAGTCCGGAAGGCTTGAGTCAGGAGCTTTGAGCCTGCTTACCGTTTTAGGTGCAGGCATAACTTGGGGAGCGGCGGCGATACGATGGTAAAGACGGCTTTTTTATTTCCCGGTCAGGGATCCCAGTTTGTAGGAATGGGAAAAGATTTTTATGATTCGGATGCCGGGTGCAGGGCTATGTTTGAAGAAGCCTGCGATGTGCTTGGGAAAGACATCAAGGATATTTGTTTTAATGGTCCGGAAGAGGTTTTGAAATTAACTGAGAACACTCAACCCGCGTTGTTGATCCATAGTAGTATTGC
>QIDN01000232.1 GCA_003229345.1 Nitrospirota bacterium
GGGACGGGTCAGACCTGGAGGATATGGGGCAGAACGCCCGGACGATCCATTTGCGTTGCTTCTTCTACGATGAAACCTACCAAGGCCACTATGATCTCCTGGTCATGCTGGAAGATAATGAGGAACTATTCGAGCTGGAGCATCCCCAGTATGGATTAATCAAAGGGAAGATTGAGTCCGTGGGCGTTCGCCATGTTGACTTGGAGTGGACGGCGGAGATTGATTTCAATTTCATCGAACAGTACCGCGGGGAAGTCGAGCCGGTCTATCAGGAGGATGTCCAGGGAAAAACGGAAGCTGTATTCGAGGAGTGCCAGGAGCAGCAGGCTGCGAAGGTCACCGGAGACATCTGGGACGCTATCGGGACGGAAGCCGGGGCTATTGTGGATAAGATTCTCGATCCGGCACTGGAAATTCTGGAGCAATACAGCGAGCTAAGCGCGCCGGTCCGGGCATTCGTCGGGAAAATATCTGAACTGGAAGGCAAACTGGTGGCGACACTCACCACGATCACTAATCCCGCTAACTCAGTGATCGCCGGTCTTAGCTATGGCGTGAACCTGCCGGGCCGGATTTTGGGCGCTATCGCCAGAGCCGCCGAACGGCATGTCCTTCTGTATGAAAACCTCGCGGACTCTCCGGAGCGGTTCCTCCAGAGTTTTGAGGATGGAATGATAGCCCTGGAAGAGTCCCTGGAATTAAATGAAACTAGTAGCGCCACAACCAATATCTCAGAGGCCAAAACAGCGGCCCAGGAAACTACCCGAAAACATCTCCAAATTATGGGGGCCCAAGTTGCGACCCTAAAACTCGGAGAAATATATGCCGATGACGAGGCCGACCGTGAGAAAGTCAGGCAAGCGGAAAATACACGGAGTTTTGATACCGAGGGTAATTATGTGAAACGGGAAGCCACTCCCGAAATATTAACCATAAATGAAATTGAGGGAGCGTTGGCCTCAGCCCGGGCATATCTGCAAGCAGCGATTGACCAGGCCAGAGAGATGCAAGCGCTAAAAGATATGGCCCGGAGTTTATTGCAGCACGTCAACATAATAAAACTGGAGCGGGAAAAAATTATCCAGGTCGAAGTGGCTAATGAGACCCCTATACATCTGCTGTGCCTGATGTATGGTCTGCCCTACAATTATGCGCCGCGCATTCTGAGTATTAATCCACAAATAGAAAATCCTAATTTCATCATTGGGATGGTAAATATTTATGCCAGATAAAGTCACTCTCTTAGTGGACAATAAAAGGATTGAGAACTTTCTCTCCTACAGGGTGGAAAGCAATCTGTTTGAGGCGGCGGATGCTTTCAGTTTGGAACTGGCTAATCCTGAGATTGAAATAGCCGAAGGGATGGATTGCAAACTGAAGGTCAATGACCTGCCGGAGCTGACCGGAATTATCGACCGGATCACGGAGAACTATGACAAGCAGACCCATACCCTTACGGTCGAAGGCCGGGATTTGATGGGCTTATTAGTGGATTCGCATGTCGAGACCGAATTCAAAACCCTGAAGAATACCACCCTCAAGGAACTAGCCGAGCAGCTCCTGAAAAATGTTCCCTTTATCGACCGGAGTAAAATCATTTTCGGAAAAGGTGATAAATCCCGGGTCGTTCCCATAAAAGAGCAGGCTGCAGCGGGAATATGGAGCCAGCCAAAAGAGTTTATGCAGATTGATGTGGGGGATACAGTATTCGAAGTGCTGAAACGGTATGCCCTGGCGGATGGGCTGCTGTTCTTTGCCGTGCCGGACGGAACGTTTGTGTTCGGCGAGCCGGTCACGTCCGGGACTGCCGCTTACACCATTATGACCCGGAAGAACGGCCGGAAGAATAATATCATCCGCGGGAACCGCACCCGTGATATTTCAGGGCGTTACTCCAGGGTCATTGTGCAAGGTCAGCAGCAGGGAACAAACCTTTTTTCAACCCAAGAAATAAATAAATCGGGGTTCGTGGAGGACCCCGATTTCCAGTTTTGCAAACCGTTCGTATCGCCTACGGATGTGGCGGGAGTGGAACCCAAAGAGCAAGCCGAACTCATCATGAGACAGCAAAAATTCGATGGGCTCGCTTTGGAATATGTTGTCCAGGGGCATAGCCAGGCCGAGAAAAATTATCAGCCGAACTCAATCATCCACGTGATTGATGAAGTTTTGAAACCTCCGATAAAAGGTGACTTTTTGATTTACGCCCGGACATTCGAGCAGTCTAAAGCGGCCGGGACGACAACCACCCTAAAACTTTCTGAGCTAGGAGTGCTGCCGACATAATGAAACTGATACGAACAATCATATCTGAAGTGGTCGAAGGGGTGATTAAGCGGTTCTCAGGCTCCGGTAGACCCGAGGAGACATTTGAAGACCGGGAATATTTGCAGCATTATGGGTTTACCTCGCGGCCGCTAGCGGATGCCGAAGGTGTTGTTTTAATGCAAGGCAACCAGATTTTTTTGATCGCCTCGGATGACCGGCGGTACAGGATTGCCATCGAGGATGGGGAAGTTGCCCTCTACACGGATGAGGGTGACAAAATACATCTGAAACGCAATAAAGAAATCCTGGTCAGCAGCGGGAAAAAAATAACCATAAATGCGCCGGAAGTGATTGTGAATGCAGACACATCCGCTAAGGTGATATCGCCGGTAGTGGAGCTTGGTCAGGCTGCCGGACATCTTAAGCTCATGAATGAAAATCTAGAAATTCTTTTTAATACGCACACACATAGCGGCGTATCATCCGGATCAAGCAATTCCGGCATGCCAAACCAATTATCCGGATCGGCACATAAAACAGCAAATCTAAAATCGACTTGACCACAACATATAGTCGTCATCACCGCCCATTAACTACTATATGTTGTATGGATTAAAAAATGGATTTCAGGATCGATATTGAAAATGGAATTGGCGTCATGACGTTCGAAAAATCCACGGACATCATGAATAATCTTTTTCTGAGCCTAAAAGTGCCCAGGGGATCCTTTTTCCAGAATACCGACTTTGGCTCCCGGCTGCATCTGTTGCGGCGCGCCAAACTCACGGACCGCACGGTAACCCTGGCGGAGGAATATTGTAGGGAAGCTCTCC
>QIDN01000254.1 GCA_003229345.1 Nitrospirota bacterium
GGGAACACCCCCTGCATCGCGTTGTGGATGCACCCGGCGCTAATCCCGACGGCTAATATTTTCTGATTGACTGAAAAATAAAGAAAAGATAGAATTCGAGAAGAATCCAAACAAAAATAAGCGGACAATTGTTTTCCAATCAAAGTTTTGTGAAATTTTTTCTTTTAAACTGAACGTCCCGGTACAATTCAAGTGATCACAGATATTTTTTTACATATACACGGGGGCTTATGAGCCACTGCCGCAAATCCGTTCGGTTTCATAAACTGAAAATTATTTATATTTTTTCAACGGCTTTCCTTTTCGGTTTTTTGGTCAGTCCTCCTGGAGGATTTTCGGCGGAATGCCCACAGCCACGCAAGACGGCCGCCGCTCCGCAAGAATTTTATAATAAAGCAAACCCGCTGCCGGACTCTCCCCAAAACATAGAGTCGGGTCAAAAGTTGTACCGGGAAAAATTAAAACCCTTATCATGCACATTCTGTCATGGCGAAAAAGGCGACGGGCAGGGGAAACTAGGCAAGGGGTTGCGAGTTAAGCCCCGGAATTTCACCTGTTCCCAAACGATGAAAAGCATTCCGGACGGGCAGATTTTTTGGACTAT
The DNA here is from genome assembly GCA_003229345.1 of Nitrospirota bacterium. Classification (GTDB taxonomy): domain Bacteria; phylum Nitrospinota; class Nitrospinia; order Nitrospinales; family Nitrospinaceae; genus SZUA-226. The sequence continues at coordinate 605 of QIDN01000254.1, forward strand.
CAAAAGTGGCACCAGTTCAGGGATGCCGGCTTACAAGAATTTGGCTGATGAGCAGATTTGGCAATTGACCTTATACCTCCGCCAACTTGCAAAGTAGACGGGGATACTATCTGAAAAATAGCGCCCCTTATGGGTAGTGATCTTTTGATCCAACAGACTCTTCGCTGTTCGGCCCGCCTTCATAGTCAATATCAACGCGCCTGGGTGATTCTAAACCCAAGGTTAATAACCAGATAACTCAGTCATTTGGGAATAAAATTAATCCAAACCAGATCATCATTGTTAGGGTTGGCGTTGAGCCTTTGGGTTTCTTACTGTGTGAAAGTTGGAAAAAGGGAAAGAACGTGAAAATCTGCTCCATTTTTCTTTTATTGTTGGTTTTTACCGACCCTTCAAACGACCCTTCCTACCGGGTGTACAGTGAATTACCAAAGCCTTTACCCACCTCAAATGGGGAATTGATTTACCAGGAATCTCAATGCGCCTTGTGCCATGGGGAACTGGGGGATGGGGAGGGGATTCTGGCAACCGGGCTGGAACCAAGGCCGAGAGACTTTACAAGCCTGGAACAAATGATCCATGTGCCCGACATGCAGATGATAAGCGCCATCCGCGATGGGGTCGAAGGGACCGCCATGCCGGCCCATTCGGATTTCAGTGATGTTCAAATCCTTGACCTTCTCTCATATTTGCGCTCATTATTGGCCGATACCTATATGACGGTGAATTTATGTATTAACCAAACTTTTGTCCTGGATACAAAAAAAGAGGATTTCGAATTTAAAGACTTCCAGGTGAAAGTGGATAACCCCGACCTTGTTACTATCAAACGGGAGGGGCACCTGATTTACATTAATCCCAACAAAAATTGGGAGACCATGAAAATCTTAATGTCAAAAAAAGTCACGCGCACCTATGTCAAGTTGATCGGAAAAGATAAATTGGTTTCATTGATAGCGGTCAGGCTCCATCATTGTATTCGCTAAAGTTGATTTTTCGGGGAAACGATTCCCGGCTTTATCCAAAGCTTTATTTATGCCGCCAACAGCTGGATTTATTTTTCAACGTATTCTGGATTTACGATAAGGGATGCTCATGCAGAAGAAGATTTCAGCATATTGTGGGATGTTATTAATCTCCCTGATTTCATCCGCCTCCACTGGTTATGCCGCCAAGAAATTTACGTATGCTGAAGAAGCGGTGAATGATGGAGGCGCTATCACAGGTATGGTCAGTTTGCGGGGACCGGCCCCTCTTCCGGTTCGCGTGAATTTAAGGAAAAAAAAGGACACCGAGTTTTGTATCAAGCATACCGGAGCCAGGGAAGACGGGATATTTTTTCTCCAGCATGTGGAAACAAAGGATGGAAAACTCAAGGATGTGGTGATCTTCATCGAAAATATCGGAAAGGGCAAACCGTGGCCGGAGAATGCCGTTAATATAGATTTTAAAGACTGCCAGGCCTTTCCCAAGGTTTCAGTGGTGAGAAAACCTCTCCGGGGAGAAAATAAGGGGCTGTTGACAATCAAAAATCACGATGAGAATGTCCTGCACAACCCAAGAGGTTTTTCCATTGGGAGCGGCACCCGCAAGACTCTGTTCAAAAGGTTCCTCCTCAACAAAGGAACCGAGACGGATGTAACCAAACAATTAAAGTTTTTTAAAAAGGGAAGGGACCATCATTTTTACATTGAGTGCGAACAGCATCTATGGATGTCTGTCAGCGCCCGAATCGTTTGGAACCCCTACTATACGATTAGCAAAAAGGATGGCTCCTTCAAAATTGACCGGATTCCGCCTGGGACCTATAGAGTCATCGCCTGGCATCCTTACGTGGGTGAAACAGCCTGGGAGGTGACCATCAGAAGCGGGGCTGAAACCCATGTGGATTTTGAGCTTATGCCTGCTTCTCAATGAATCTGGACCCAGGATCGATAAATATTTTTCATATTCATGGTGTTTTAAATGCAAGGGAGAACTGCCCACAAAACTTTGCGGCCTGGGAGAGTAGGTCAACGCCGGGTTAATTCTTCAAAACCCGCTCTGGTACTCCAGAGAGCGGGTTTTTTGTTTGAAGACTGAATCGGGATTTAATTAAACACAGATTCTTTTCTTCGCAGGCTCAGGACAGGCTTACTTCGCTTCTCAAGAATGGCGGAGCATCTATTTTTCATTAAGTTTCCTCCGGGCGTTGCCCGGGTCACCCCGACCAGAATAATAAGTACCTGCAGAAAATTTCCTGCGGGTTTTTTTCTAATCCTCCTTATCAATGACCGAGCTTGGCATATTTCGAAATGAGGCTCACCATTTCCTTACCATCCCAACCGGGATTCATCAGAATTTCATGAGGATACGCCCAAGTGACAAACCGGTATCCCTTAAACTGTAAATCCGCGATGCGCTCGACCCCGAACGCCGGCTGGGTGAGCGTCAACCCCGGCGTCAAGGTCTCCAGGGATTGATGAATTCTTTTCATGGACACT
>QIDN01000378.1 GCA_003229345.1 Nitrospirota bacterium
ACGCCGACGTTTCTGGCGAAAGCCGCGCAGACGATGGCGCGCAAGCACAAGATCACCTGCAAGATCCTTGAGAAAAAGGACATGGAAAAACTGAAGATGGGGTCTTTGCTGGGCGTGGCTAAGGGCAGTCACGAACCGCCCAAGTTCATCGTCATGGAATACAAAGGCGGTAAAACGAAAGACCAACCGGTGGTGATTGTCGGCAAGGGCGTCACGTTCGATACCGGAGGCATCTCGCTCAAACCCGGAGGTGGCATGGACGAGATGAAGTTCGACATGTCCGGCGGCGCGGTCACTATCGGTACTCTGCAGGCGGCGGCGAGCCTGAAACTCAAGGTCAACATTGTCGGACTCGTTCCCCTTACGGAAAACATGCCGGGTGGCTCGGCGATCAAGCCGGGAGATATTCTCACCGCGTCCAACGGCAAGACCATCGAAGTGCTGAACACCGACGCGGAAGGGCGTCTGATCCTGGCCGACGCACTGGTGTACGCGCAACGCTACAAGCCCAAAGCCTTGATCGATCTCGCCACCTTGACCGGAGCGGTGATTTTTGCGCTGGGGCATCAAGCCGCGGCGGCCGTGGGCACGGATCAGAAACTGATTCAAAAATTGATCGAAAGTGGAGACGCGACCGGCGAGCGTTTGTGGCAACTGCCATTGTACGAAGAATTCGAAAAGGCCACGAAAAGCGACATTGCCGATCTCAAAAACATCACTTCCAAAGGCGTTGGAGCGGGCACGATCACCGGCGCGGCGTTTCTGAAACCGTTCACCGGAGATTTCCCCTGGGTGCATCTCGATATCGCCGGAACCGCCTGGACCTCCAATGAAAAGCCGTACATTCCCAAGGGCGGGTCTGCCTACGGCGTGCGATTGCTCATCGACTACCTGAAAAACCTCTGATTCATGACCGATACGATCATCATGTTCGTCCACCTGATGGCCGCGGCAGTGGCGGCGGGAAGCAGTATTTTCGGCCTGGTCCTGTTATGGCCCCGCATCTTCAGTGCGAACAAGGATGAACCGCTGGACGAGCATTCGGCTGCCTACAAAGTGATCGACCTGTTGGCGCCGACGGTTTTTACATGCTTGCTGTTATTGATCGGGTCCGGCGTCTATTACATGATGGAAAACTACACCGAACAGGTCAACCTCAAGGAAGGGTATTACAATATCCTCGGCATCAAACTGATCTTTGTGGTGATTGCATTTTTGTTGAGCCTGTACCAAACCTTCGGCCTGCGTTCCAAAATTGCGCACTTGGACCTGCGGCCGGAAAATCGTGAATGGGTACGTCCCACGCTGGAGAAAATGAAGTATCTGGGCGGCATCACATTGGGCGCCATTGTTTTCGCGGTTTTCATGGGCATCTACATGGCACGGTATTAGCCAGCGTGACGCTGGACCCAACTTGGCTTAAGCGTTTACGGCAACCTAAGAGACACTTTCGCCCGCCGGGGTTTTGAAGTTACCAGCGGAGGTACTCCGCCGGGCTTGTGCTGGTGTTCGATTTTGAGTAGTATGGTCTGAAATTGTTAACCGGAGTATTGTGATGACAGAACAGGAAACAACCCCACCTCAACCCGCACCGGAAGAACCTTTGAAGGCGGAAATTCCCGCACCCGAAGGCCTGGAAACAGACTCCTCAGCCGAAGCGGAGGAAGAGATCGATCTGAATCATTTGTTTCCGGGAGAGGAGACCGATCTCAATGAATTATTTCCGGAGAAGGAGATGCGGTCTCTTTTGAAGAAGGTTCAAAGGAATCAAAAAGACCTGGGCAAAATGAAGGACCGTTTTTCGGATTCCTTCAACGAGCCGGATTCGGATTGATTGCCTGCTGCGCTCATTTGCATCGGACAAAAAATTCCCGTTCTTCCAGGAAATTGTCATCCAGAAAAACCCGCACCTTCCACTTGCCGTAAAATTTTGCCGCCTCGGCGTTGAGATGAGTGGACGCCGCCTGATCCTTCACGTTTAGAAATTCCAGAGCCAGCCACAAAATCCAGGTGACCCTGGTCTTGCAACGCTCCTTCGGGATTGAACCAACGCGCGGTGATGCGGTGTTCGCCGTATACCTTGAACCAGGTGGTCATCAGATAGACTCGTTCCCGGCAATCAAATTCGTTTGCGGCTTGCGGGTCGACCAGGTTTTTGACCAGCTTCAAGGTATAGGAAGGCATATTCACCTCGGCCACACTCCCGGTCACAGGGAGTCCCGCCAGAAGAAACAGAAATGGTAAAATTCGCAGAGTCACAATGTTATTGATGAATCGGTGCAGGATGTTAATGGATGGCGTAGTCTTCTGGAACAGGAGATCCACGCTGGGAAGGAGAGCGTTGGGTGTTCGGCAGCTTGTTCAAGCGGTTGAGAACGCCCGTCATATGTTCCACTCCCATATTATAATGCAAAGCCGCGAAAGTATTCCGCGCATGAGTAAAAGAATTGATGGCCCTGGGAATCCGGTTGGCCTTCCAGTACATGTGCCCCATACCCTCATGAACGCTTCCCAAAACGCGGTTGGGTTTGCCGTCCTTCAACAAACTCAGGGATTCGGAATACCTTTGCTCGGCTTCCTGGAAGTGTTCCAGTTTCATATGAAGGTCGGCCAGTTCTTTGATGGAGTCGGCCTGTCCCAGCAGGTCTGCAGTCTGAGCATGATACTGGGCAGCGAGTAGATAATGTTTTTCTGCTTCCTCCGGTTCCCGGGCCCAGACATATAAGTCAGCCAACGAATTATAGGTGGTGGCGACGCGATGCACATCCCTGCGCTCTTCGTAAATGGCGATGGCCTTTTGATAATTATCCGCGGCCTGGGGGAATTCCCGGTAAAAATAATTTTCCGAGGCTTTTTGAATATAAGAAGCCGCGATATCCTTCGGCTCCGGGTAGGGATTGATGGTGTTGTCCGTCAGCATCGGCAGACGCTTTTCGCTGATGATCAGAAACGGCATGGCCACCAACAGCGCAAAGCCGATTACCAGCAGGACATTCTTCTTGTTCCAGAATCTTTTCATAAGATCGGAGTGGAATATTTGATAAACAGGAAATTGCCGCATCCCCATTCACGGTTTAATTATACCCCAGTCCGATTCTGAGGGATCAATTATTCATTCGAATGCAAAGAAGTTTCAGGAAGGGGAGCGGGTGACGCGCAAGCCCCGCGATACAAACTTGAAATTCAAAACGTTGCCGCCGTGCTCTTGTAAGGCTTGGGTGACAGCCTCTCGTTTCCGGGGAGGGACAAAAAAGGCGACACACCCGCCGCCGCCGGCTCCACATACTTTCGCGGCCAGAGCGCCTTTCTTTTTCGCGGCGAGTATCATGCGATCCATGGATGCGGTGCTGATGCCCGGTGCCAGTGCCTTACGGGCTTTCCATTCCTCGTTGAACCAGTGCTCAAACCGGGTCAACCGGCCCTGTTCCAATGATGTCTCCATTCGGCGCGCCACCTCGGCGATGCGTGACAGATTTTTATGCGCTTTCGGATTGCCGTCGATGACTTTCTTGTACACCGACCAGTTGTTGATGCCGGAGTGATGCGGCTGGCCCGTGTAGCACAATACGAACCGCCGGTTGAGGTCTTTGAGGTCCATTGGCAGATGCCGCGGTTCGGTCTTCACCATTCCCGGTCGGATGGACTGCGCTCCGCCGTACATGGCGGAATAATAATCCTGGGTTCCGGCGGGCACGTTAATCACCTGGGTTTCAATGTTGCGGGCGATTTCGATCATCTGTTCGTGGTTGTAACGTCTCTTCGTGAAACGATTGAGCGCACCGTTCAAGGCGATGTTCAACGCCGAGGACCCGCCGATACCAGATCCCGCCGGAGCCTGACAATCCGTGACCAGATGCAAGCCGGTTTTCGGTTGGTAAAATCGAACCAGTTTGATGAGCAATACCAGGGGGTGTCTTTCGGGCAGGGCGGCGAGGTTGCGGAACTTAGCTTTGCGGCCCAGATCGCGGGATTCGATGATGATGGTTTTATCCCGCCGGGCGGTCAATTCCACCGAGGCGTATAAATCAATCGCCGCGTTCAAGGTCGGTGGATTATCGAAAAAGAGATGGAGCGGCCACAAGTCCAGTGTGCCGCCGGCCAGATCGATTCGCGTGGGAGCCGAGCTTCGGATCATGTTTGCTCAAAGAGTGGGTGGGAATAAATCAGATTTTATCGTTATTGTCTTCGTTACCATCCTTGGTGCTGTCTTCGCCCTCTTCCAGTTTCTTGACTTTGGCGTTCAATTTATCCATCAATGCTTCGAAGGAATCATTATGTATAATCTTGCCGAACTGGGACCGATAATTCTTGATCAAACTTACCCCTTCAACCACGATATCGTACACCCGCCATTCGCTCGGGCTCTCGATCAATTTATAATCGACGTTGACCGAACCGTTTTTGCGCACCACTTCGGTTTTAACCATGGCGTATTTGCCTTTGACGATTTCGTCGATATAATTGATCTTTTCGTCGGAGTAACTTTCGAGCTTGTTGGCGTAGGAATTTTCCAAAAGCTTGCCGAACACATCGACAAAGGCCCTTCGTTCCTCGGGAGTTCTTTCTTTCCATCTCTTTTTCCCCAGGGACCGTTTGCCCATCTCCAGGAAGTTGAACTTGGGAAAGATGATGTCCTTCATTTTGGTACGCCGGGCCGTGCGGTCATCTTTGTATTGCGGATCGGTCACCACACTGATCACTTGATCGATGGTGGCCTTAAGCCCTTCGGTAATTCCTGAGGCTTGAACCGTTTTCCCAGCTCCTAAAATCAGCACCAACGAAAACCCGATAATCCACCATCGGTTTCGAAAAAATATTTTTTTCATGGTCGATCCTTCCATGAGTGACATTAACAAAATTTCAATACTGCCGAATGGGAGTTGAATGAAAAAAGGCAGAGATAAGGCCCTCCCAAGCTCCCGTGATTTTATATAATCTATTGTAAAGCAAGG
>QIDN01000348.1 GCA_003229345.1 Nitrospirota bacterium
TATGGCTGGTTTCGATTATAGTTTTGATCCTCATCCCCTGGTTCGCGGACCGATTGCACAGACGATTACCGGTTCCCAGTTCACCGGGAATCCTCAACTTCCGCGAAGGATCCAGCACCGGGTTCGGTTGGATCAAAATAATTTACTGCTGATGTATGAGTTGAAAGCGGCAGAGGAATCGGCTCCCGTCGTGCTCGTCGGTCATGGCATGGGCGGGTGTAGTGAATCCGGTTATATGCGCCGGATCGCCGCCAGGCTTTTCCAGGAGGGGTTTGGCGTTTTTATGATGAATCACCGTGGAAGTGGTCGCGGAATAGGGTTGTGTGACCGTCTCTGGAATGGCGGTTCGAGTGAGGATTTGGCGCAGACGATCCAATTTATTGTGGATCGCTACCCCGCCCGGAAACTCCTGGTGGTGGGATTTTCCCTGACAGGCAATATTCTTCTGAAATATCTGGGCGAGGGCAGGCAAATCCCCTCCAATGTCCATTCTGCTCTGGCGGTGAATCCTCCCATCGACCTTAAGGTAGCCAGCCAGCAAATATCGGAAGGGCCCTGGTCCAACACATTCAACAAGTATTATCTTAAACTGATGAACCGGCAGGTGGAAGCCATGGTGGAATGCCATCCGGACGCTTTTCGACCTGCGGTTACGCCCAACACGATCTGGGAGTTTGACGTGGAGTATACTGCCCCCGCCTCCGGTTATCCCAGCGCGGAGGCTTATTACGAAGAATGCAGTTCAAAGCAATTTTTGGAGCATATTGCGGTTCCCACCACGATTCTCTGCTCTCAGGACGACCCCTTTGTCCCCTCGGAAATTTTCCAAAGTGCGCGGATGAGCCAACAAATAGACTTCATTAATCCGGAATTCGGCGGCCATATGGGTTATATCTCCCGTTCCCGGAACGACTTCGGAGACCGCCGCTGGATGGATTTTATTTGTGTTCAATGGGCAAAAACCCTTTATCCTGAATAGACAGTCTCAAAGCCCAAAAAACCTGTCCACACTTCCTGAGAGTCGATTCTATGTTGGCAATGTCCGATACGTATAAGCTTATCCGGGTCCGATGGTTGTTTTTGAAAAATCATTTAGCGCATCCCGCTCCCGATAAGTGGGGCCGATGGGGATTGATCGGGATCCTTGGGGGACTTTTCTTCGTTGCCAATTATGCTTTCTTTTACCGGATGGTCCGATATTTGGATGAACTGCCCTTTAGGGTCGGTGAGGAACTGATCTTTCAACTGCTGAACGTGATATTTCTCACTCTGTTCGTGATGGTTTTGTTTTCCGCCATCATCGCTTCGCTGTCCATTTACTATATTTCTTCCGACCTGGATTTCCTGCACTCACAGCCTATAAGCAAGGGCTCTATTATTCGCGTGCGTTTCATTCAAACGCTCATCAACGCGTCCTGGGTGGTGCTGGTTTTTGCCTTCCCCATTTTTCTGGCCTACGGGTATTACTTTAATGTGGATTTTGGGTATTACTTTTATCTGCTGGCAAGTTTGCCGCCTTTTGTGGCGATCCCCACTCTGTTGGGCGTCCTCGGGATTATGGTATTGATGTGGTTTTTTCCAACGGACAAAGCTTATCAGATCTTGTCTTTCATGGGATTGTTTTATCTCGCATGCATGGTGGCATTTTTCAGGTTTTTATCGCCGGAAAAGTTTTTTGATAAAAAAGTTTCCGACGAAGCGATCATTGCCTTTGTTGAAAGCCTCAAGATGCCGGAATTCGGATTTCACCCCAGCAGTTGGATGACGATTGGTGTTTCCAGCTGGGCCGATCAGCAAGTGGGTACCGCCCTGTGGCAATTGGCCTACCTGTATGCGGCGGCACTGATTTTGGGTGGAGTTTTCTGGTGGATCAGCCGGAAAATCTATTTTGGAAGTTGGCGTTCCTATCAAGAGGTCAAAAGCGCTCCACGGAATAAAGTCCGCAAGGGGGGAACTCAAAAACCCTTTTGGTTGAGTATTTTGCCGCTCTCGCCCGGACAAAAAGGATTGTTCCAAAAGGATATGATTGTCTTCTCGCGGGATCCGTCCTATTGGTCGCAGTTGTTTATTCTGGCAGCGTTGGTGGTGGTTTATATTTTTAATATCGTCAATCTGCCACTCGAAAACGTTGTTTTGAAAAATGTGGTCTCGGTTTTGAATGTGGGGTTGATTGGTTTTGTGCTTTCGGCTCTCGCGTCCCGGTTTGTGTTTTCCACCACCAGCTTGGAAGGGAATAAGATGTGGACCATCTATACCTCGCCGTTAAAAATGGAAAGATTTCTGATGGGTAAGTTTTTAATGTATTTCCCTCCGCTTCTGGTTATTGGTGAACTGCTGGTAATTGTTTCCAATATCCTGCTGCAAGTCGATGCCTATGTCATGCAAGTATCCATCGTCGGGATTCTGTTTATAACCATCGGAGTGGTAGGGATGGCGGTTGGCATGGGAGCCATGTATCCAAAATTTAAATATGAAAATATTTCGGAAATCTCCAGCGGCACCGGCGGTATTTTGTTCATCATCTCCAGCCTGATTTATGTCGGACTGGTGCTGGTGCTGGGAGCCCGTCCCATGTATGTCCACTTTACGCAAAGGTTTTTGGGTGGAGCGGGTGATTTGGAAGTCATGAGTTTTTATGCCCTGGTCATTGCACTTTCATTTTATGTCGCTATCGAGCCCATGCGCCGGGGCATCCGCGGTCTCAAAGAGATGGATTTTTAGAGTTCTTGGGGATTTCACGTTTCTTTGATATAAAAAAGGGATGAAGGAATTATTCCCGGAATATGAAAAACGAACCGATGGACCCCCACCGCCTCTGGCCGATCGCATGCGGCCTGAATCCTGGTCAGACCTGTTCGGTCATGAGCACCTGATCGGCGAAAAAAGTCCGCTCCGCCGATTGATTGAAAAGGATGCCGGACTGTCCTTTATTTTATGGGGACCGCCGGGAGCCGGCAAAACCACCATAGCCCGCATCGTGGCCCGCATCACCCAAAGCGAATTCCATGAAATCAGCGCCGTCAATGCCGGTGTCGCGGACATCCGGAAAATCATCGAGCGCG
>QIDN01000473.1 GCA_003229345.1 Nitrospirota bacterium
ATGCCGGCCACATAGTGATGTGCAACATGGCAATGGAACAGGAAATCACCCGCCAGCTTCTGACACAGACCGGAACCGCATTCCGTTTCCAGGTCGATCGCTTCAGCTGGGCCGATAACTTGTACGTCCACGCGGTCGGTAGTCGTCCGGACCACCGGATATTTTACCGGGCCGTCGTAGGCTGCCGTAATCAGATTTTCGATTCCCGGTTCCCGTTTCGGAGAACGCGTCCAGCGGATGGTTCCACCATGCGGATGATGCGAATGGAACACTTCACCCCCGCCATGAATCAGGCGGAACTTTGCCGGATCACCCATGTAGGAACGGGGAATCGTGGTGGGCACATCACCGAACGTATAGGAACTGTACGCGAGGGACTCGTCCTCGAAGTGAAACATCTTCTCCTGCACCGCCAGGTTATTGATCCCGAACGGCTCACTGCGGAAGTTCAATGCGCGTGCGGAAGGCCGATAGGCGTCGGTCTGCGGGTCGCGCTGAGGAATCATTTCGCCGTGACGATTCAAGGGGCGGAAGGATTCATCACCCACTTCATGATAGACCAGGACAAACTCCCGAAAATCCTTCTGGTCGTCATGAGAGATCATAGCCATCCAGCCGCTATCCAAATTCTTACCGGTCCACGGATCGAGATACTTTGAACCACGGGGTTCCACGATAAACACGCCCACCAGCCCCAACGCCTGCGGATCGCGGCCGGCATGACTGACGATGACGTGACCGCCTTCCTGCTCATCCACCGGAATGTACCACTCAAATTCCTGGGATTCTTCGGCTGGGACAATCGCGCCTTTGGAAACCGCCGTGTTGGGGGCTCCGGTTTTGCTGATGATCATCGCGGAACCGTTGATCTGAAAACCGGCGTCTTCATCTTCCAAGGCGTTGCTGAATTTAATGCGGACACATTCACCCTGGTTGCCACGAATCACCAATGGCTGAATGGCATCACCCTGGAGTCCATTGGTAACCGCTCCGGGGTCCAGCATGTCTACACGGGCCTTGGCGTTGCGTTTCTCTTCGTCGCGGACTTTATCAATATCCTTGGTCAGAACGTACATGTACCCGGGGAAATAATCGCCCCATTGATTGAGCGTGATCTCAACATTGATCGCGGTGATATCGTAGGCCTTGGTAGGAACTCCAGCGGGGCAATGGGCGCCACGGAACACCTGATCGGCGACTTCCATCGGTCCCAGCAGATAACCCTGTTGCAGCTGATGGGCGGCCCAGGAATTATGAAATCCGCCGCCGGACGAAGCCGGCTTGGCATGTTCCATCAATTTCCCTTTCAGGCGGTCCATCAGACTGCTGAACGTCTTGTTCAGACGTTCCTGATCGCCCTGCTTGCCTTCCATCATTTCTTCGTAGTCGATCTGGTTTTCCAGTTTATCCAACCACAAAGGACGGTCTACCGGGGACCCCTGATGGCCCTCGTGACTTGAAGAAGCGAATGCCGTACCGAACCCCAACACACAGGTCAGTACCATTACGGCAAACATTTGCCAATTAGGTTTTCTGCTCGTAACCATAGAACCTCCCTAGAAATTTTCTAGTGAAAAATGATCGGATATTGGAAAACCGCCATTGCCTAACAATCTTCCATCCTTAAATTTAAATCCTTACTGTCTCCAAATAAAAATTTTGGTGCGTTACTGACTTTTTTTGTTCAAATTGAATAGGATTGATACGTTGCCCCGGTCAACCAAAAGGGAAAGAGTTTTCTCACCGGAATTTTCCTGGAGAAAATCCTCAAACTCCTTTTTACTGGCTATCTGTTTGCCATTGACCGCGGTAATCACGTCCCCTTCCTGAATTCCTTTTTTGTGAGCCTCGCTGTGCGGCAGTACCTGAGTCACCCGCACCCCTTGCTTGAGGTCAGATTCCTGGGTCTGGGAGGCGGCTTCACTCAAATCCTCCCAAACTAAACCCAAATGAGGCGATTCTCTTTTTCCCAAAGCGGCAAGTTGCTGCCGGGGTTCTTCCTTCCGGGCCAACTGAACAGAAAAAGTTTTATGTTCGCCATTTCTGAGAATATCGAGTTTGACAAACTGACCGGGGGAAACATTGCCAACAACCCGGATCATGGCGTTCGGGGAGTTGACCCTGGCGCCGCCAATCTTCAAGATGATGTCTCCCACCTTGATTCCCGCTTTATAGGCAGGCTGTTTCTCAAACACGGAGTTGACCAAAACCCCATCCCCTTTTTTGATGTTCGCTTTTTTGGCGACATCCTCAGAGAGGTACTCGATCCCCACACCCAGCCAGCCTCGATTGACCGATCCGTTTTCAATGATCTGCTGAGAGACATTTTTGACAATATTGGACGGGATCGCGAACCCGATGCTTTGGGCATAATTGATGATCGCGGTATTGATCCCAATCACCTCTCCACGAATATTCAGGAGGGGTCCACCGCTGTTGCCGGGGTTGATCGAGGCATCCGTCTGGATAAAGTCCTCATACCGGGAGATATTGACGTTTTCCCGGTTCAGCCCGCTGATCACTCCAAAACTGAACGTATCATGCAAGCCATAGGGATTCCCTATAGCTACGACAAACTGTCCGACTTTCAACTTGGAAGAATCGCCCAACAACACCGCGGGTAACGGCTTGGATGATTCCACCTGAATCACTGCCAGGTCTGTCTCTTCGTCTGTACCTAAAACCTGCCCGACCAGTTCCTCGCCGCCATAGAGAAGGATCTGAACCTTTTGGGACTGACGTACCACGTGACTGTTGGTCACGATGTAGCCATTCACTCCATCAATAATGACGCCTGCGCCGGCATTGGTAGGTCGGGAACGATTGGGATCACTTTGACGCCGTACGGATGGCGATGGCGGAACGTAAGGGGAAATATTAACGACCGAAGGTAACGTGTGTTCTGCCAGACCGACAAAACCTTCCTCAACTTCTTCGAGAAGTTTTAGCCCCTTTGCCGAATGGCCCGCATCCACACTGGATGCAACTACCAGGCATAAACAGAGGACCCAGGCTGAAACAAACTTTGAAAACAAGCGGTTATTCATAATCGAGGTCTT
>QIDN01000411.1 GCA_003229345.1 Nitrospirota bacterium
GGAAGGCTACGTCGCCATGCCCAACATCAACCTCATGGAGGAGATGGTCAACCTGATCAACGCCACCCGCTCGTTCGAGGCGAACGTACAGTCGATCAACGCAGCCAAGTCGATGGCACTGAGGGCGATCGATCTGGGACGATAACAAACTTTTCATGATTCAATTTTAAACGGGACTCGACTCGCTTATGGAAAATCTACTGAAATTCATCGAAAACCTCTGGCGGAAATTTCTCACCCTCTCCCCCGTCAATATGGCGGTGGCATTGGGCGGGGTGGCGCTGGTCCTAGGCGCGCTGGTCTCCATTTCGCTGTGGGTCCAGTCACCGGATTACCAACTGCTGTACAGCAACCTTTCCGACCAAGATGCCGCAGCGGTAGTCGAGCAGTTGAACACACAAAACATTCCGCACAAGCTGACCAACCAGGGACGCAATGTCGCGGTCCCGTCCAACAAGGTGCATGAAATTCGTCTCAGCCTCGCCAGCCAGGGTTTGCCGGCGGGAACGGAAGTGGGCCTCGAATTGTTTGAAGACACGCCGCTGGGCATGACGGAATTCGTGCAGAAACTCAATTTCCAACGCGCACTTCAGGGCGAGCTGGCCCGCACCATCAAGTCCATTGAGGCGGTGGAGCAAGCGCGGGTGCATCTGGCTCTTCCCAAGCAGGAATTGTTCGTCAAGGAAAAACAGAATGGCAAGGCGTCGGTCATGGTGAAACTGCATCCCGGCCGAACGCTTTCGCAAAGCCAGATACAAGGCATCGTGCACCTGGTGTCGAGCAGTGTCCAAGGCATCCCGCCCGGCAACGTGGTGCTGATCGATCCCAAGGGCAACCTGCTTTCGGGAAACAAGGCCATTTCGGATGACGTCATGCTCACCGCATCCAACTACCAGCACCAGCGCAAAGTCGAAAACGAAATGGAACAACGCATCGCATTGATGCTGGAAGAAGCGTTAGGCGCAGGCAAAGTGATCGCCCGGGTGAACGCCGACATGGATTTCGACAAGGTGGTGAAGACCGAAGAACTGTATGATCCCGACTCGCAGGTGGTGCGCAGTGAACAAACCACCACCGAGTCCTCTATCGGCACGGCGCCGCCCGGCGGCGTTCCCGGTGTGGAATCGCTGTTGCCGGGAGAAGAAGGCGCGCCCGAACCCACCCAGGGCAAGGCCCCCACACGTACCAGCGAAAAAGAAACGCTGAATTTTGAAATCAATAAAGTGATCAAGCAGACGTCGCAGACCACCGGCAAAATCAAGCGATTGTCGGTGAGCGTGATGGTGGACGGCACCGTGTCCGGGACTCCGCCGCAATACCAGCCTCGTACGAAGGAGGAAATGGAGAAATATCTCGAACTGGTGAAAACCTCGGTCGGCTTCGATGAAAAACGCGGCGACCAGATACAACTGGAAAACATCCGGTTCGACAAATCGTTGGATTTGCAACAGAAAGAAGAAATGGCGGTCGACCGCTGGATCGAGCAGGGCTACGAAGTTGCAAAATGGGTTCTGGGTGCTATATTCGTACTGTGGTTCCTGTACAAGATTTTGTTACCTCTGGTGCGATGGGTCACCACCAGCGTCGAGGTGGTTCCCGGTCAACTGGGAGCGCCGACACCGGAACAACTGGAAGCCATGGAAGAGGAAATGCGATTGGCGCGGCAATCCCAGGAGAATGTGGAAATCCGTAAAACGGTCGGTGACTTTGTAAACACCGATCCAAAATATGCCGCCGCCATCGTCCGGAAATGGATGAGAGAACGCACCTGATTCAAGAAAATTAAATTATGGCAGAAGAAAAAAAATATACCGGCCCCGAAAAGGCGGCCATTTTTTTAATGTCTCTGGGCGAAGAAGGCGCGGCCAAAATTCTGGCCGAAATGGAAGAGCGCGAAATCCAGAGCATCGGCAACTACATGTCCACCATCGGCGAAGTGGAAATGGCTACTGTCGACGAGGTCTCCCAGGAATTCTACAAGAACATGGCGGTTGGCGGAGGCGGATTGGGTATTTCCGGTCTGGATTTTTTGAGGACCACCTTGATGCGCGCCCTCGATCCGGCCAAGGCCACGGAAATCCTGAACAACATCACCACCCCCGGCGAAGACCTGGGCGGCGGGCTGGATACGGTCCGCATGCTCGAACCGAAAGTGATCGCCCTCTTCCTGTCCAACGAACATCCGCAAACCGCCGCCATTGTTCTGGCGCATCTGGAAACCTCGGTAGCGGGGGCGGCACTGAGAGAAATGCCTGAGGAGTCGCGCATGGAGGTTGTTTTCCGGCTGGCGACTCTCGAACGCGTGTCACCGCAGATCTTGAGGGAACTGGATCAGGCTCTGCAATCCGAATTCCGCTCCTCCGGGGCCGTGTCGGGAAGTAAAATGGGGGGTGTGGAAGCCGCCTCCCAGATCATGGGAACCATCGACCGTGCCACCGAGTCGTCCATCCTCACCGCCATGGATGAGGTGGACCCGGATCTGGCCAACGAAATCCGCAACCTCCGTTTCACCTACGAAGATATTCGGAAGATTGACGATCATGGTGTTCAAATGATGCTCAAGGAAATCAGTCAGGAAGATCTGCTGATTTCTCTCAAAACCGCCAGCGAAGAATTGAAGGAAAAAATATTCTCCAACATGTCGGAGCGGGCCTCCACTATGTTGAAGGAGGATCTGGAGGCGATGGGTCTCACCAAGGTCACCGATGTGGAACGATCCCAGCAGAAAATCGTCTCCGTCATCAAGCGTCTGGAGGATGACGGCCGCATCGTTGTAGGGGGAGGAGGAGAAGAACTTGTCTAAAGATTTCAGCAATTTCATTCCCGATCAACATTCCGAAAGCCCGGCCGGCGTATCCCAGAAATTCAATTTGGATGAATGTGTCCGCGAGGCAAAGGCCCTGAAGTCAGAATTCATCCATGACCTTGAGCATCAGAGGGATATCGATCCGTCCAATGCTTTGAAAGCCAAGGAAGGCGGGAATGAACTTTTCTCCGATGCCATGCAGGAAATGAAAGACCAGGCGGCGAAAATTCAGGAGGAGGCCCGACAAC
>QIDN01000191.1 GCA_003229345.1 Nitrospirota bacterium
TGTCATCATTGCATTTCCTTAATTGATTATTGATCGGGTTCTTTTCGAAAGGCCCGCTGTCTACTTATGAGGTAAGGGAAGATATCAGCATCCGTTGCGCCATAAACACTTCTTTTACGTCGGGAAAATTTTCTCATAGAAACGGGAGGATTCAAAATCAGAAAACAGGGGTCAATTGACGCCGTAGTTTTTGGGATAATAGGCGGGCTGTGTCAGATAATATTGCTGATGAAGGTATTCGAAATAAAATTGAGTAACCCCATTCTGGAACGTGGGGAACGAGGTCAATCCCCCGTGGCCGAGGGCGTATCCCAGAAACATGAAGTAGCGGACAATACGGTTGGGAATCATGGCTCAATCCGGTAAAAAGGTTCCAACTGGTTTCAATGTATACTGCCTTCTACGCCCGGTCAAAATTATATTTCCAGGATGAGCAAAACAGCCTCCGACCCGCATTCGGGGTAGTCAAATTTCCCGCTGATTTGCACCCATCGGGTAAAAAATTACCCATCGGACTTCTACTCCCCTTACAGGAAAAAACTGTAACCCTCCACATCTAATGACTTTCAGCGATCCAGCATCCGGCCCTCCCGGCGTGGCACGAGTTTTGCTTTATTTTTCAGTAACTTATAAGACTAACAAGGAGATCAAAGCATGGCCGAACTGAGGCTGAAACGTGAAAAAGTGGATTATAACGACTTGAACGAGCACCTGGATCAACAGTCCAAACTGTATGAGCGGAATCTACACATTAAAAATTCGCTTCGGATGCAGGAGCTGTTGAACGCAGAGTCGTTCCGCAAATGGAAAAAGTTGCGCTCGGGGGGGCAGAATCCACCGGCGGACCTGGAACCGTCGAATCCATTTAAAAATGGACGACTCTAAGGGATACGTCCGATCCGGCAAGCCTTATTGATTCAAAAAATAGATGAGACTGCTGACGGCCCAAATGGCGACCAGAGCCCAAAAGCCGGACACGGCGATCTTGAAAAAAACATTTTCCCAATACTTACTGAACCGGGAAGCAACGAAGGCTCCAGCGAACAAGAGAAATAGCCCGGCTGTAATCATGTAATAGGGAATGGTCCATCCGAACAGCGACATGGCCTATTTTCCACAGCACTTCTTAAACTTCTTACCACTGCCGCACGGGCAGGGGTCGTTGCGGCCCACTTTGGGACCTTCGCGCACCACCGGTTGTTGGGGTTCGTCATGAACTTTCTTATGGATGGTGGACTGTTTTTCACTGTAAGTCCACCGGCCGTTCTCTTTCAGAAATTTTGAAGATTCGCGAATGGAGTGCTCTTCGCCCTCCTCTTCATAAAATGCGACGAATGTCACCTCCCCTTCGTCATCCTGCAAACCGCCTTTTTTGGAATCCAATACTTCCAGCTTGAGCCACTCCACGCCCTTGCCCCATTTTTCAAACGTCTTCCGGCTTTTCTCAGAACGCTCGCTGGAGTGCGTGGTTTGGATCAGATAATCCCAGTTTCTTTGCGTGTAGGCAGTGTAGCGCGAACGCATCAAATCTTCCGCGGTATCCGCATAGCCGGTGCCCCGGACCAAAGGACCGCAACAATCGGCATAAGGGGACTGCAACCCGCAGGGGCAATCTTTCATTTTTTATCCACCTTTCAAAATTTTTAACGCAGAATTCCAACGGGAACTGTACTGGAACTAAAATTCAAACAAACCCGATAAAGCCAAGGCTCTTTATGTTCGCGTGAGAAGTATACAATCAAGAAGAGGTCCAAGGGGAGAGAAAGTTGACGGGGTGAAACATCAATCGAAGAAAAGACTGACCACATCATCCACCTGGTCGCGGACATATTCCTGGATATCCGTTAAAAATGCACGGGTGAGTGCGGTCCGCTGGATGGCGGCAGGGTCCAGTACCGGTATGGTGGGCTCACCTCCGGTCCCTAAGCCCATTTCATAGGCGATGATATCGGCCAGGTGAACGATGGCTGGAAACAAAGGGTGGTCCTTGGCCTCGGAGGGACGATGATGATACTGCACCGCTTCGACAAGACTTCCGGGAAGTCCCCATTGTGTGAATACGATGGCACCCACCTCGGCATGCGTAAAACCCAAAACCTCTTCTTCCACGGTGCACAGCGACAGGCCCTCGGATTTGCACCGGGTCAGAATCTCTCGGGTTTTGTCAGGAATTTCCTTATAGAGGATCAGGCTACCAATATCGTGGAGCATGCTGGCAGTGTAATAGGGTTCCACACGCCGCTCTCCCATTTTTTTGGCTATGGTGCGTGCGGCCAAACCACAACCGATACTATGCATCCAAAAAGACTGCATGTTGACCAGATCTTTATCGATCCCTTTAAACCGGTTGACCAGGATGGTAGCCAGGGCCAATTCTTTTAACTGATCGATGCCGACAATTCCCAAGGCATGGATAATGGTTTCCACTTTGGAATCCAGCCCGTAAAACGAACTGTTGGCGATTCGCAACAGGCGCACGGCCAGACTGGGATCAGCGCTGATGATATCGCTGAAATCACCAAAGGACGCATCCGGATCCTGCATGGCTTCGTGAAGTTTACGGTAAACCGGAGGAGGTGAACCGATCCAATCCGCTACCACTTCATCAAAAATCTCTCTCGACTTATCCATAGCTCAAGCAACTCCCAATTACAGCGTGCGAACAACTACTCTAGCGAACCCGTCTTCAGGGAAGGGTCCGATGCCGCAGATAAATCGCCACGATCAATATCAATAAAGTCACCACCCAGATCACAATGTAGGTGGTCATCGATTGCCGGGCTTTTTGTTTCTCCAAACCAGTGCGGGGTTTGATACCCCGGGCAAGAAATGTCACTTTTGCGGACAGGTTGACGCAAACCACGTTCACCGCCAGCAACAGCCCTGCACCCATCGCTAAGTCAAACTTCCCCGCTCCCAGCATCAATCCCATGGTAGCCGTGGGGGGAAGCAAAGCCACCGCCACCATCACCCCCACCAGCACGCTGGGCAATCCGGTCGACAGGGACAACACTGCCGCGGCACCAGAAGCCAACGCCAGCGCAATCGAGTC
>QIDN01000177.1 GCA_003229345.1 Nitrospirota bacterium
GCCGCCTGAATGGCTTTCAACAATTCCGGATCATCCACCCCGCCTGCTGCTTCCTCATCGTCTCCTATATCGCGGCCCCGTTCCGGACCCTCATACTGCTGGATGGCCGCTTTCGTCTGCTTGAGAGAAATATCCGCTATATTCAATCCATCCTTTTGACCGGGCGCCGGGTAATGGCCTACTTTATTCAACCAGTGGCCCAAAAATGTAAATGGGTAACCAATGAGTTCGGGGATGCCGATCTTCATCATACGGATCATAGAAACCAGAAAGGTGTCCGGATCTTCGGAAAGGATGTAATGATTGTGCGTTTTGGAAAAAACCTGGTCTCGAAGAAACCGCGCCGGAGGCTGGCTTCCCGAAAATACCCAGAGCAATCCTTTAGAAATGTCATCAAGCCAGGCAATCTGTTCGTAAACCGGATCCTTGGGATCAGGGCTATACCCCAGTACCAGCCAGGGACCACTGCGTCCCGCGTTGGAAAACACACCCTCCAGAGAACTGGGCTTCGCACCCAAAACCTGACCATTCAAATGCACGATTGACTTGGGAGGTATCAAATCCGGTTTGGTGATGGCAGCCACCGTACAGTCGTAAACGGCAGGAAACTCTCCCACTAAAGTGCAAGCCCTCTCTAAAAGAGGGTCGGGACAGGTCGTGTACACCCGGCTCAAAAACCCCTCTTTCATAAGCAAGGCTACACATAAATGCGCCCAACCGACTTTCGATTTTCGCAGATAAAAACTGAATATTTCGTATTTCTGGGTGATGGTCAATTCCGCCGCGCAATGCTGGAGGTCCTTCTTACGAGCATGCTCGTAGGCTTGGGGATAACTTTTCTTGATCGCCGCAATCCACTCAGACGCTGTAGGCATCCCGGCGCGCAGTGAACACTCCTCGCCCATTAGCAGGATAGCCCCGTTTTTCTCCATCTTGGATTCAAACAGGCGGTCAACGAATTTATTTATGGAACCGGAAGACGGCATGAAACTCGAAAGCAATAACAGGGTTGATCGACTCTTCCTGAAACCTTGCAGGAAGTTTTAGGTATTTTAAAACTCTGAGAAACCATTCTCCCATTGGGCGCTGTCGGAAAGCGAAGCCAGCATTAGACCAACGCATACTGAACATCCCCCATACGGTTTTCCCAGGGGAAATTTGCCCATTGATGCACTGTCGGATGCTCCCAAACAGGATCATTTACACTAACTTAGAATATAACTAGGATAACAGGAGGAAGAAGAATATCAAGTAGTTATATAGTTCTGGATGAAGGCAAACTATTGGTAATGCGGAAAATAAGGGATCCGGAGTTTGCCTTATCCAAAAAATCTTATAAATTCAGCTATTCTGCCCTTATTTTCCTGAGAACCTGCCAGCAGCAAATTGGAAATCGCTAATTATCCGAATTCAGATATATAAGACCTGTGGAGAAATCTGTGGCTCCGGAAAAAATATCCCCGATTCCCTGTAACCGATCGGGAAAATACTCATCAAAACCCCAATGAGGAACAACAGGGCCGAACCCGAGGGGGGTTCGCCTCTGGCCAAAAGCTGAACAAGACTGGCTTGCTCTTGGGTTTCAAGTATAATTGAAGAAAATCATCCCGTACCCGGAAGACCGACGGAATCGCTATGCCACAGGATAAAATTCTCAAACTCTTGGAATTGACCAAATCCGCCAACGATGCCGAGGCGCTCAACGCCATCCGCAAGGCCAACGACATCCGCGAGAAAGCCGGTCTGCAATGGGAGGAAATATTCGCCAAGGCCATCACCACTTATAAACCTTCCAACCTGCCGCCCATTTTCGGCATGCGGCCGCGACAACCTCAATTTTTGACCGTTGAATCCATGTTCCGCGAAATCCTGCGGCGCGACCTCAACGACCTCCTGCGCTCCAAAATCGAACAGTTGAAATACGTCTACGAGTGGACGCAGTCACTCGACGGCGATGAGGTCAGCACCCTCATCAACACCTACAACCGCAACTGCGACTAATCAAACAAAGCCCACCTATAATGTTATAGACTAAGACCATGCAATCGAAATGGGTCACAATTGCCGCGTTCAACATGCCTTACCAGGCCCACCTCGCCAAAGCGCGCCTTGAGGCGTCGGACATTCCCGTCACCATCCGCGACGAACATCTCATCAGCATCAACCAGCTCTATTCCCCGGCTCTGGGCGGAGTCAAAGTGCAGGTGCTGAGTGAGAACATGAAGGAGGCGCAGGAAATTCTGGACTCGGTGCCGGACGTCGAACTGCAGGATGAGGAAGCGTTATCCGCCACGATGCCCGAGGAATCCGGCCCGCGACCTCCGGAGGCGATCGAATGCCCGCACTGCGGCAGTGAAGGCTTCGCGGAGGAACTCCACTATCCCGTCGAACGGTTCCTCAATGGATTGCTGTTGGGATTGCCTTATCTGTGGATAGGACGCCCCCTGCACTGCCGCGCCTGCAATCACACCTTCCGAGCCCAGTAAACGCTCGCTTCACCCGCCGCCTTTTTTGTCATACACTGCTGGCATGGAAAACCGATTCGTGACCATTGCCAGTTTTCATATGCCGCACGAGGCCGAGATGGCCGCCGCCTTCCTGGAGGAAAAAGGCATTCCGACCGTAATCCGAGACGACAACACCAATCCTCTGGGAGGTGGATACGTGGAAATTCGCCTGCAGGTGCCGGCACAGGACGCCGACGACGCTCTCGATATTCTGGACTTGATGATGGAGGAGGGGGTCGACCTTCTGGAAGACATCGAAGAGAATTATGAAATGGAAACAACGGAGGAAGCCGCGTCGAACTGGAAAGACATCCCGGAGGGAACCACGCCTGTGATCTGCCCGCGGTGCCTCAGTATCAATGCGCACAAAACCCTGCCCGGCCCCGTACCCGAATGGCTGAACCTGCTCCTGCTGGGCCTCCCCGGCCTGTTCTTCCCCGCCAAACTGCAATGCCGGGGATGCGGCGCAGTCTTCAAATAATAAAATTTTAAGTGGTGTATTCGGCGTTGATGCGGACGTAGTCGTGAAAGAGGTCTCAA
>QIDN01000335.1 GCA_003229345.1 Nitrospirota bacterium
GACGTCATTCCCTTCCCCCGCACCCCCAAACACGCCGGGTTTTAACCGGCGAAGCGTCGGCCAGCGTGACGCTGGACCCAATATGTCCCTCTTTTTAAAGAGGGGCTGGGGGGATTCTTCCTTTCTGTCGCCCTTTCCTTCGACAAGATCAGGACAGGCTAATCGGCTCAGGGTGACAGAGTTTGTTCCAATAACACGGCTGTTTCGACGTGGGAGGTTTGCGGGAACATGTCGATTACTTTGATGGCTTGGATAGAGTAATCCGTCAATCGCGCCAGATCGCGCGCCAGTGTGGCGGGATTGCACGAGACATAAATCAATCGCTCGACGTTCATTTTTGAAATGGCGTCGATCACCTGCTCGGAGCAACCCTTACGCGGTGGGTCGACGATGAGGGTCTGCGCGGGGTCGATGGTGTCTGTGTCTTCCAGGAATTTCTCGAAAGTTCCCTGCACGAATCGGCAGTTGGGGAGGTCGTTGCGCTCCGCGCTTTCCTTGGCGTCGGTCACCGATGCGGCGGACTCGTCCACTCCGGTCACGCCAATGCCCGCCTTCGCCAGCCACAGGCTGATGCCGCCGTTGCCGCAATACGCATCTACCACCGGACCCGGTTTCTGAAGAACCCACTCTTTAATACAGTCGTACAGTTTCACCGTTTGAAACGGGTTCACCTGAAAGAACGAGGTGAGCGAGAGCTGAAATTTCAGATCGCCGAGGCGGTCGGTCAGAAAATCCTGTCCCCACAACGTTTCAGTTTTTGGGCCGAAGATCGCGTTGGTTTTTATATTGTTGATGTTGCGCACCACGCCGACGATACCGAGGTCGATCAGGCTTTTCCGGTTCAGCAGTTGCTCGGTAAACTTGGGCGGAAATTCTCCGGTGGTGGTCACAAAGCCGAGCAGGCTTTCTCCGGTTTCTGGAGAGTGGCGTATCACCAGTCCGCGCATCAGTCCCTTGTGATTTTTCTCGTGGTAGACGGAGAGCCGGTTCTGCTGCATCAGGCTGCGCACCCACTCCTTGATGGCGTTGATCGGTTCCAGCAGGGTGTCGCAGGTGTTCGAGTCCACCACCTCATGCGTGCCCTGCTTGTAGAATCCGATACGGGGTTTGCCGCCGCGCGGGCCGAAGGCGAAACTTCCCTTGTTGCGGTAATGCAGGGTTTGCTCCGCAGGCACAGATTCGATGGGCACGGGAATCGTTATTTTTCCGATGCGCTCCAGCGCGTCGGTGACGGACTGGACCTTGAACGCCATCTGTGAGTCGTAATTCAGATGCTGGAGTTTGCACCCGCCGCATTCCGGAAACACAGGGCAGGGCGCATCCACCCGGTCATTCGATTGCTGGTAGAATACAATCGCACGCGCCACGCCGAAGCGTGGGGTGGTCTTCATGATTTCGCACTTGACGACGTCGCCGGGTAGTCCTGTCGGGAGAAATAGCGTGTATCCCTCGTGACGGCACAGGCCATCGCCGCTGGAGGCCAGGGTTTCCACCGTCAGTTCCAAGCGGTCTCCGAGTTTAACGGGTATAGTCTGTTTTTCCTTGGGCATAAGGCTTTCGGTTCGGGGTGAAGGAGGGAGAAAGATATCACAGGCCCATGGCTTTGCCTAAAATAAAATTTTTTTGTCGAGCGACAGCGGGTACAATTTGAATTATGGAAAAGCGAATCGCCATTATCGGTGCCATCAAAGACGAAATCGCTGGTATCAAAAACCAGATGCAGATTACCGACACCCTGCGCTGGCAATCCGGCAACGCCTCTGTCGGGGAGTGGCAGGGTGTGCCTATCGTCCTCGTGCGTTCCGGTATGGGCTGCGACTCGGCGAAGCTGGCTTTGGCGGAAATCGCCGGGAAATATGATCTGGAATGCGTGATTTCCATCGGCTATGCCGGGGCGCTGGACCCGGCCCTGCAGGTCGGCGAGCTGGTGGTTGCGGATCAAGTGGTTTACGACGTAACCTCGAAAACGTATTCATTGGATGAAGAACTCATCGGCGCGATGCCGGAAGCGCACCGGGGGACGCTGTTGACGGTCGGCGAGGTGGTGGCCACGCCGCCGGAAAAGAAGGCGCTGAGAGAAAAATATTCCGCCGTGGCGGTGGACATGGAAACCTCCGCCCTGGCGGAAGAAGCGGAAGCACGCCATCTGCCTTTCGCCTCCGTGAGGGCTATTACCGACACCGCGAACCAGGAATTGATCGACTGTTCCCATCTGGTGGCGGAGGACGGTGACGTGTCGAAATTTAAAGCCGGGTGGCATATTCTCACCCATCCCGGCGACCTCAAGGGCATGATCGAGCTGGGCCAACACGCCAAAATAGCTACGGCGAATTTGACGGCGTTTTTAAGAAAGCGTATGAGTAGTAGAAAATAGTGATATTTCAGGGAGGAACTTATGGCTCGAAAGATTGGGTTGATTGTTCTGACGGCGCTGATCTTGGGGACTCCCATCCATGCCGAAGCCCTTGACAAACGTCCGCCGTGGAAGATACTGGGCGAGGCGTTGACCTACCTGCACAGCATCCCGGAGGTGGCGTGGGTCCAGTTCCATGAGCACAAGGTATTCATCAGTTGGAAGAGCCGACCTCGAAATTTTGCCCGCATCAATACAATCGCCGCCAAAAGAGCCGCTCACGCGCTTCACAACGAGGTGACCGTCTATTCCCTGCCGCCCGGCGAGATCTTACCCGAAGAGCTATGGGGCTATGAACCCCCTTCACTGTGCAAAACCATTGCCAACCCGCAAGAAATCATCGAATCCAACTGCCGTTGAATTATTTCGGCGTGAACACCTGATGATATTTGCTACCGCCCCCACCGGGGTGGGGTCCGCCGTTCAATAAATGAATCGCGCCGTTCACCACCGCTGAGCCAAGCCCATGACAAGATTTCGGCATGGGCGGCTGGGTGGTCCATTGATTCGTCTTCGGATCATACGCTTCATTTTCGTTGAACGTGCCTTCGCCCGACTCGCCGCCGAACACGTAAATCTTTCCTTTTATAAACTGCGAAGTAATGCCAGAGCGCGCCGTCGGCAGGGGTGCG
>QIDN01000240.1 GCA_003229345.1 Nitrospirota bacterium
GCACCCTACGGTTCCCAACGCTCCTGCCGAGCCTTCAATAGAACGCGGCAAACTCGTTTATATGGAGAAATGCGTCCTTTGTCATGCGGAGGATGGGAGCGGCAAAGGCGTTTCGGCATTTTACTCCAGCCCGCGCCCACGAAACTTTATTAAAGGCCAGTATAAATTCCGAACCACTCCCTTTGGCAAAATTCCAACCGATGACGATTTATACAAAATGCTGGTTCGAGGCATGCCCGGCACCACCATGCCTTCCTGGAAACATTTCCCTGAGGTCGACTTGAAAAGCCTCGTACTTTATTTGAAAACGCTTTCCAAAAAGTTCGCCAAATTTAAGAAAAAGAAGAAGACACATAAACTGATAAAGGTCGAATTGCCACCACCCTTTGATCAACAAAGTCTGGAACGCGGGAAAAAGTTTTTCGATACAACCTGCTCAGGCTGTCATGGCCTGAAGGGCCGCAGCGATGGAGAGTCGACCAAGCGGAATGTCGATATTGAATCAGACGCGATTCGCCCTCGAAACCTGACCAAGCCCTGGACGTTCCGGAGAGGCAGTACTCCCAAAGATCTCTTCCTCACCATCCGGACGGGGCTATCCACGACGGCAATGCCGCGCCATTCCAAACGTATTTTTAAAGACAGCGATATTTGGGACATCGTCTACTACATAAGAACTTTATTTGGCCTAGAGAAAACTATATTTGAAGTCGATATCCCTCCTGACTCCGAACTCCTGAATCCCTCTGTGACAAAAAATTTGAGGGCGGTTAGTGTCAAGGGACCTCTCCCACTGAATCCGGAGGATGACGCCTGGAAACTCACACCTTCTTTTTTTATTCCCCTGGCGGGTCAAATTCTTGAGGCGGAAAAAAACTTTTATCCAACCATTGATAGCGTCTGGGTACAGGCGATTCGCAACGGGGATGAAATTGCGTTCAAACTGCAGTGGGACGACCCCACCTTCGACCCCATTTTAAAAACGATAGCGGACGTTCAGGAATCTCCGCCACCGCCGTTGCCTCCCGAATTTCAGTTGGACCCGAGTGACGAGGAAGCAGAAAAATCCGCGGAAGCACCGAAGCCGCAAAAGTATCCCGATTCCATCGCCATTCAGTTTCCGGCTAACAAATCGGACGATGGTTCGTTACCTTACTTCCTGAATGGAGATAAGGACCACCCGGTCAATTTATGGACATGGACCAGCGGCTCCAACAAAACCGTCGAAATGCATGCTCAAGGTCTTCAGTATCAGAGTGAGCACCCGCCTGCCAGCCAACTCGTGCAATCCAAAGTTACTTTCGTGTATGGACAATACCAATTGGTTATGAAACGGAAATTAACCACATCTGATAAAAGCAATGATGTTCAGTTTGAGGGGGGCGCGACGATTCCCATCGCGATCAACGCCTGGGACGGAAATGCAAAAGAAACCGGAACCCAAAAGTCCATTTCAACTTGGTTCCAGATGACACTGGAATAAGATAATTGTTTAGGGCCGGGGTCCGTCAGTTGGAGATTTTGAGGGTGGCCAGGTAAGCCAGCAGATGGCGGACGTCATCTTGGGTGAGGATATCTTTGAAATTACCCGGCATGATCGAGATTTTTTGAGTTTTATATTTCTTAATGTCATCTTTGGAAATATGCAGTGTATTCCCTTCCTTATCCATCAGATCAATCGAAGAATCGTCTTCATTCCTCTTCACGCCTGTAATAAACTTTCCTTTTTTGGTCAGGATCAATACGGAAGAGTAACCCGAGGTGATCACCGCCTTGGGATTCAAAATGGATTCCAACAGAAAGGCAGGCGTGCGGCTGGTTCCTACAAAACTCAACTGAGGACCTACCTTCCCTCCCTGACCACTCACCGTATGGCATTTCCCGCAGTTGGCTTTCCCCTCTGAATCGAAAAACAGCTTTTTTCCTTTGACCGGATTGCCGGGAGAGATCAGATAAGCACCCCATTTTTTCTTTATCCCCTCGCCGCTGAGACTTGCCAGAAAGACCGTGATCGCCTGACATTCTTCATTGTCCAAACCCAGATTGGGCATTTTGGATTGCGGTTTGATTCGCTGAGGATTGCCGATCCAAGTGAAAATCCATTCTGGCGTATAGGAAAACCCCGCGCGCGAAAGGTCCGGCCCCAGCAGACCTCCTTCGTCCTCCAGTTGATGACAGGCAAAACAACTCTTCTTTTTTCGGAATAGCTTTTCTCCCTGATCGATCAGGGATGCGTCACGCCCATTTTTTGAATACCAGTCACTGAAAACATTCAGGGGGTCATGTGGAATGGACGCACGGGCCGGACGGGTTTTAGGAGTATTATCGGGAAGGGTAACCGGATGGTCCTTATCGTCGGCCAAATACCGGACGTATGCGACCAGCGACCATATCTCCTCCTCAGACAATGTGTGGCCGAATACGGGCATCAAATGCGACTTCTTAACACCCTGCCCCCCGAATTTAATCACCCGGTAAATCTGGCTGTCCTTCTTCTTGGAAATGAATTTTAAATCCGACAACTCAGCCGGCTCCTTGTCCAATTGTTCGGCATTGTAGCCGTCGCCATCCCCGGAAACCCCATGGCAGGCGGCACAGTAATGTTGGAATAAGACACGTCCCTGACTGGCCAGAGGGCTTATCTTCTCATTCTCAGGCGAAGCCACCACTGTAGCGGCCGCCCAAGTCCAGGTTAATGATAAAATAATCAATAAGTTAGCTAACACTCTCAGCATGGCTTTTGATACTTTCAAGATGATCTACAGGAGGGAAAACATCTCGACTTTATAACAAAATAATAACTTAAAATGGCCTGAGTTTCATCAACAGAATATATGGGTGACTATCCGCCACTTATCAAGATTAAAAGTGTTCTTCAAAAAAAAAGCAAGGGAACCCGAAGGTTCCCTTGCCCTTAATTCAAGATAAAGTGATGAAATAAAATCTATTTCATCGACAGCCGTTCATCCTGAGGCTTGGAGGCGGACTTCAAATTGCCCGGAGTCGCACCGCCCAAGGGTAGAATGGACCGGTCACCCGCCCAGGACCTTGAAATAACCCCACTGGCCTGCCTGCTGATAAGGTGTCCGGGCGTTCAGCCACAGATACGTGCCGGGATTATGGTACGTCCCGCCCGCTCCGCTTCTGAGAAACGCCTG
>QIDN01000235.1 GCA_003229345.1 Nitrospirota bacterium
ACCCATAATATTGAAGAATATTTTATTCCCGGTTCCATCTCATGGGCCAGCATAGAGCATAACATTGATGTTTATTTCTTGCTGCGCGACTTGGCCCTACTGACCGGAAAAAAGAAGTATGCATCTCCGGCAAATATCCTCAAACAATCAATAGTGAAAAAATCCTGGAACGAGGAAACTGGTCAACTCAATAGAGGCCAGCGCCTTGACGGGGCCGACTTTGCCAAGGCACTCGACTGCGCCTCGTGGGGAGCGGTATTCCTCCAAGCTGTCGGCGAAGAATCCAAAGCCCTGGCATCTTTAAATTCCACCACCAACTATTTTATCAAATCTAAAAACCATCAAGGCTACAAACCTTATATCGACCTGCTTCTCTATGAAGACACGGAATTAAATACCCTCTTTTATCCTGACGCTCCAGAAAAAAACTGGAACGACCTGCCCCTGATTTGGCCCGAAGGCTCTTTAGGGGTAGCCATGGCGTACCTGAAAATGAACAAAAATGAGCAAGCAGTGGAATTAATAAAGTCGATGATAAAACTGCAGGATAAGGAAGGAGGCATGCCCTACGCAACGGAACATCTTCTTTATCAATTTTCCAGAAATTCCTCGGTAGCAGGAACCGCGTGGTTGGTGATGGTGATCTCTGCACTTGAGGATGAAAGTGCTCTCAAGTTATTTTGGCAAGGGTAGCACCTGTCCGAAAGAAAGCTTTCCGCCTGTTAGCCCTGCTCCTTCCCTGGAAATCGACCTTCCAAGCCGTCCTGGCAATACCAACTCCTCAAAATGATGGCCCCATCCTTAAATGGCCGTTTCAGGTCATCCAAAAAATTCAAATAGTGATACAATCTATTCCGTAAACCTATATCCATCCCATCCTGGGCTGAAAAAGGTTTCGTGAAACCCCAATGGCCATTACCTGAAAACGATTACTGGTCGACTCCCTTTGCTGGAGCGTTGTTGAGTCATCTCAATACTTTTTCCGGGGGCCTTCGGGCACTCGATTTTTTTATGTGAAATCCACAAAAAATAAAGCCAAAATTTATCCATTTAAACTAGGAGACCTCAGATTATGGGTATTACGGAATTTTTAGCAACGAATGAATTTACTGTTCCGTTAGGGCAAGTGGTTTCTTATATGTTTTTCAGCACGTTGTGCTTCTTTTTCAGAAAATACAAATTGGGATTAATAGTCAGCTTTGGTTATGTTTTCAATTGGGGGTACCTGCACGGCAGTGCAAACTTCGTAGATATGATGGGTAAACCGACCTTGGGATTATTTTTTTATCTGGCTTCCGGCCTTATGATGGCTGTTTTGGTTGTGATTGGTTTTTTTCGCGAAGAATAACCTTTCCCTCACTCGGAACATTCGACTCGCTATGGAACCAGGTAAACCGCGCCATGACCGAACGCGGTTACGAAAATGAACGCAAGGCCCTGATCGAATACCTCGAAGAACGGCCGTCGGCGGACGATGCACGACAATGGTTGGAGGAATTGAACATTGAGAAAATTGAAGTGACCGATTGGCCGCTGGAAATCGCCACCGGACCGGCCAGTAATTTCATCGCGATTGCAGGCTTTACGGGAAAATTTATTTTCAACTCCGCCCTGCCCCTCAACTGACGGACCTATTGTTTTGAAGTTTTAAGCCGCCATTATCTTTTAAAAAAATAAAAATATCCCAAGCCGACCTGGTAATACAAACTGCTCAAAATGATGGCCCCCGTCCTCAAATGGCCGTTTCAGCTCATCCAAAAATTTAAATGGTGATACAATTTACTTCTGTAAACTTTTCCTATTCCATCTGGACTGAAAGAGGTTGTGTGAAGCCCCAATGGCCGCTACCTGAAAATGACACCTGGTCGACCCCCTTTGCCGAGGCGTTGTTGAATCATCTCGAGCTTTTTCCGGGGGCCACCGTTCTGGACGTTGCCGCAGGATCAGGAATCCCGGCGTTTCATATCGCCGAACAGGTGGGACCCGACGGCCAAGTGCTGGCGGTCGATATTCACCAACATCAGGTTCTGCGCTCGCGATCCAGTCAGGGGCGGCAACTACCCTGGCTGAAATTCGAAGTGGGCGACATGCGGCAACTACCCCCCGACCTGCCCCGCTTCGACCGGATTACCGGCAACCTGTCGTTCATGTTTTTCCGTCCCAATAGATTCGGGGCGCTCCAAAACCTGGTTCGCTTCTTGAAACCTGGCGGCCAGATCGTTCTCACCTTTCCCTCACTCGGAACATTCGACTCGCTATGGAACCAGGTAAACCGCGCCATGACCGAACGCGGTTACGAAAACGAACGCAAGGCGCTGATCGAATATATCGAAGAACGGCCATCAGCGGACGATGCGCGGCGATGGCTGCAGGAATTAGGCATGGAGAAGGTGGAGGTAAAAGATTATCCGCTGAAGATCGCCACCGGACCGGGCCGAGCCTTTCTCGAGCATCCTCTGTTACGCGGCGGATTTTTGGACGACATTTACGAATGTTTTAAGGATCAAACCCTGGCGGAAGAGTTCATGACGGATATCTCCAATGATATCGAAAGTTTCACCCCCCTGCTCGCCCAACGCTGCGCCATGTCCGGGTGGCAACCCAAGCCCTAAATCCTCAGGAAGGTTTAAATAACGCCATCGGGCGGAATTGAACCGCTGACCTAATGATTGTAATCAATGGATTTTTATTGGCATGCCTAAATTAATGCCTTAAACTAAACATGCAATCAATTCACTTAAATCAATCATTCAGTAAGCTACTTATCAACCTTAGTCTTGTGTTGCCATCAGATCAGACCGGTCAAATATGAATATCTTGGTTTTACCAAAATTTAATAGAACTCTTTATATTATAGTCAGCGGTATATTGACGGCCTCAATTTTTTTATTTGATTTGAGCCTTGAATTGGGTGTCGCTGGCGGAGTTACATATATTATTTTAGTTGTATTTTCATTATGGGGAGGCAAGCGCAGTTATTTAATTGGGGCTGGAATAATTGGGACAGTCTTTACATGGCTTGGTTATTTACTTTCACCAC
>QIDN01000435.1 GCA_003229345.1 Nitrospirota bacterium
ACGTTACCCGTTACCTATAAAGGGGTTACCCCCGACATGTTTGAAGATGGCCGGGAAGTGGTGGTGGAGGGCACTTTAGGGAGGGACGGGGTTTTCCATGCAAATACCTTGATGACCAGTTGTCCTTCCAAATATGAAGCCGAAAAAGAAGCAGGCAAAACCCATCCGGGAAACGTCCCTTATGGTAAGGATAAACAGCCCGCTTTGGAATCACCAAAAATCCAGCCTGGAAAAACTACGATCTAATTCCCGAACCGAGCCCTC
Source organism: Nitrospirota bacterium (assembly GCA_003229345.1). Taxonomy (GTDB): domain Bacteria; phylum Nitrospinota; class Nitrospinia; order Nitrospinales; family Nitrospinaceae; genus SZUA-226. The sequence goes on from QIDN01000435.1 coordinate 265, forward strand.
GAGGAAATGCAGTGCTGACTTCATCCAAAGTGGATTCTGCCCTGCCGGAGGCGACAGGATAATTTTCATATGAATGATATAGGAGAATTTGCGTTATTGCTGGCCCTGGCGACGGCCCTTTACGGGATTGTCTCCTATGTAATGGCCTTCCGGAGCAACCGGGTCGACGTCTACCTGAGTGCCGACAAAACTCCCATCATCGTATGGGGATGTGTGATGGTTTCCTCCATCGCACTGTGGAAGGCTTTTCTGGTTAATGATTTCAGCCTGCAATACGTTGCCGCCTATTCCAATATCGACCTCGATATTTTCTACAAATTTTCCTCGTTCTGGGGCGGGCAGAAGGGATCGCTGCTTTTCTGGACTCTGATTCTTACCACCTACATGATGGTGGTTCATGTTCAGAACCGTAAACAGAACGTCCGGCTGGTGCCCATTGCGTTGGCGGTGATGATGGTCATCACCCTGTTTTTCCTGGTACTCCTCAACTTTTCGACCAATCCTTTTGAGCGTCTTCCAGTGCCACCGGCAGATGGCCGAGGCCTGAATCCGCTCCTCCAGAATTACTGGATGGTGATTCACCCGCCGACCTTATACCTGGGGTATGTCGGGTTTACCGTACCCTTTGCCTTTGCCACCGCCGCGCTGCTCACTAAAAATCTGGACGATGGCTGGATTCGCCTGACCCGGAAATGGACGCTCGTATCATGGTTCTTCCTGTGCCTGGGGAATCTGTTCGGCGCGCAGTGGGCGTATGTGGAGTTGGGTTGGGGCGGTTACTGGGCGTGGGATCCGGTGGAGAACGCGGCGTTCATGCCGTTGATCGTTGCCACCGCGTACCTGCATTCGGTGATGATCCAGGAGAGGAAGGACATGATGAAGGTCTGGAACATGTCACTGGTTCTGCTGACGTTCGTGATGACCATCTTCGGCACCTTCATCACCCGCAGCGGGTTGATCCAGTCGGTGCATACGTTTGACGAAGCAACACTCGGTTATTACTTCCTGGGATTCCTGGGCGTGATCATCGCGTTTGCGGTGACGATGATTCTGATCCGCCTGCCGTTGTTGAAAAGCAAAAATGAACTCGACTCGTTCCTATCCCGCGAAGCCAGTTTTTTACTCAATAATCTTGTCCTTCTGGGAATCGCGTTTGCTACGTTCTGGGGCACCATTTTCCCGATCGTATCCGAAGCGTTCCGCGGGGTGAAGATCACCGTTGGTCCGCCGTTTTACAATCAGGTGAACGTGCCCATCGGTATGGTCCTGCTGGCGTTGATCGGCATCGGACCCGTCATCGCGTGGCGCCGGTCAAGCTGGTCGAACCTGAAGAGAAATTTCACGAAGCCGGTTTTGACGGCGGCGATAGGTGCCGCCATTATGTTCCCGTTCGTGCCGCTCACCGACAAGTCGGAAATCTTTACTTACATCACCTTCATCCTGTGCATCTTTGTGATGACGTCCATGCTGATCGAATTCATGAAAGGCACCGGCGCCCGCATGGAAGCGCGTGGGGAGTCCCCGGTCAGCGCACTGTCAGGCATGGTCTGGAAAAATAAAAGCCGGTACGGAGGTTATATCGTTCACTTGGGAGTGGTCCTGATATTTGCGGGTATCGCCGGGTCCCAGTCGTACAGCACCAGCGTGGAGAAACAGCTTAAAGAGGGCGATCGTTTTCAACTCCGCGGGTATGACATCACCTTTGAAAAACTTCTTTGGATCAAGTCGAACGAGACCAAGGAACGAGTGATCGCTCAATTGGGTATTGAAAGAGATGGACGCCGGGTGTTTGTCGGCTATCCGGAAAAGGAATTTTACAAGGGGCAAAATCAACCGATTTCTGAAGTGGACTTATGGTCCACGTTCAAAGAAGACTTGTATATGATCCTGGCGGACTTTAAAGGGGATCAACTGGTTACGAAGGATGATGGTAAGACGGGTTATTTTAAAGATGCGTCGGTCACCGTCAAGGTGTACGTCAATCCGATGGTCAAGTGGATGTGGACGGGCGGCTGGGTCATCGCGTTTGGGACCATGATCGCCGTGTGGCCGGATCGGCTGGAAGCCCGTCGCAGGACGGAACGTTTGAAGCGCCAGGAAGCCATTTTCATGCCGGCGCAGGAGTGAGTTTTATGAAAACGATGCGAATCTATATGTTGATGATAGCCGTACTGGTTCTGCTTGCAGGGCCGGCGACCGTTTGGGCCGCGTCGCAATTGGCCGATCTGGAAAACGCGCTGATGTGCAAATGCGACGACAAATGCGGCAAGGTGCTGATCAACTGCACCTGCGACACCGCCAAGGAAACGCGCAAAACATTGATGTCGAGACTGGAATCCGGATTGACGGTGGACCAGATCGTCCAACAATATGTCGACAAGTACGGCGAAACGGTGCTGTCGGCCCCGACCAAATCAGGCTTCAACCTGTCGGCCTGGATCATGCCCTTTGCAGCGTTGGCGATCGGCGGTTTCGGGGTGCGTAAGGTGATTCTATCCTGGGTACGCCCGGTCCAAACCGAAAAAGATGCCGGCGAAAGCGGGGAGGAATCGGCGTTCGAAGCAGACACTCCTTCCGGAAAGTATTCCAAGAGACTGAAAGACGAACTCGACCGGTTAGAATCCTGACACTATGACCGGTGCCAACTTTCTGCAACTGATTCTTGTTATCTTGATCCTGGTCGCCGTCGGCATTCCCCTGTTTTCGAAGCTCCCTCCCAGGCGGTTGTTTGCGCCTCTGGACCCTGTCGAGGAAGAGTACAAACATCTTCTGG
>QIDN01000253.1 GCA_003229345.1 Nitrospirota bacterium
ATGACAAATACTGTTCATGTAACAGATAATTCGATCCATCGTTCCATATCTTCCGGGAGAAGAAATGAACAACCCTTACTATTTGACAGCGTTTATTGATGAACAGGGACAACGGCGCCCCTTCAATTTGAAGATCGAAGGCCCGTTTGCCACCTCAGAGAGCGGGAATTTTTATTGCCGTGTCAAATCTCCGGAACTGCTGGGTAAAGACTTCAACATTTATGGAGATAGTGGAAGCCAAACCAAAGAACTGGCTCTTAAATTGGTTGAAATCTGCCTCAGAGATAAAAAGGTCTACGATGCGGAAGGAAATGCTCTGGTTTTGGAACTGTGGGAATAAGCTCCCCTCTTCCAAAATACCGCCTACTTCATTCTCCTCACCCGATAAAGGCGGAAGGTGCCCGCTTCCTTTTTGTGGTAGTAGAGGCTTTTCTTGTCCGGCGTAAAAGTTGGACCCTCGACGAGTCCGGTGATCGCCTTGATCCATTGAGGCTCACCGAAAGGCTCATTGAGGGATCGCCGGCTCGCCACAAGAATGCGGCTGATCATCCCGCGAAATCTCCCATCTTTAATATTAATCCTTGACCGTGTGAACGAAAGCTCAAGTTGGTCTGCGGAGAGTGAAGGAGCATACTCCAGCTCTTCGGTATTGACGTTTCGAAAAATTTTGTCGGAATCGTCCAGTCGTTTGAAACGGTCTCCGACCCATTGCGCCACATGCAAATCCGATGTTTTGGGGAGATTGAAATCCGTATCCCACTGATTCACGGTGTAATACAGTGTCTTGCCGTCGGCGCTGATTTCAGCATCCATATTGAGCCAGCCGGGTTTGTTGGGAGAGATATCCCCTCTCACAAGGCTCACGTTAGTGACTTCGCCATTTTTAAAGATTCCCGCATGAATCGTTGAATGCTTTTTTTGATAGGCCCGCGGGGAAATAAAAAACAATCGGTTGTTTTGATCAAGCGAGGGGGCACCGTCGACCATGTTCGAATTAGCTCCCCGGATTTCTCCCAGATACTGGAAGGTATGATCGTTCACCCGTTGAGAGTGATGCAGGTCGGGATCGTGTTTTTTACCATCGGTGTTGTGGGCCGCGTTACCATTGTTGAACAAAAGGTACTGCCCGTCACGGGTGATGAAGGGTTCCATAATCCCCTTCGATGCGTCATAACCCAGAACCGTCACCGGTTGCGGATCACTGTAGAGATCGGTCACGGGTTCGCTGAACTCGTGCCGGAGGCTCTCCCCGGATCGAAGTTTCGCGAGGGCCTGATCCAAAAGAGCCTCACCCCTCAATACATCCCCCTTATCAAAGCGGCCGGCAGCGGCTTGCATAGTCGCCAGAACCCCGCTGACATCTTCCCCGGACTGCACCCTTTGCCGGATCAAGCCCTTCGCCGTTTCGGCCTTCTGTTCAATGCGGGACCGCCTATCCTCGGAGCCAGAGGGTCCACGAAAACAACCGGCCGACACCAACAGCGCCAAACCCAGCGCAAGAGATGAAAGAAGAACTGAGTATCGCATGGCCCTATGATCGCCTTTGTCTTAGGTAATTATATCTCGATATACAAACCGCCGTCCTTGACGGTAACGCGGTATGTGGGAATGGACTGGGTGCGGTCGAATTTGAAGAGACCGGTCTTGATGTGCCAGGCGTGCTGTTCACGGGCGCACAGGACGTACATGCCGTTCAATTTTCCACGGGTAAGGGTCGACTCGCATTTTTTGCACAGATCGATAATCGCCAAATAGCGTCCCTTGGCGAAATACACCCCTAAGGTATAAATAATTTCAGTGACGGGATGGTCGAATCGAACCTGTTTACTCTGCCCCTCCTCCGGGGCATCGGCCAGGTCTAATATGCGGACTTCAGACATATCGGTTTCTGAGAATTTACTCTATAGGGAGGTAAGGGCCGAAATGATCGCGGAAATATTTTTCCAGATCCCAACGGAACCGACCCTGCAAATGAGGCAATTGTTCCGCCACCTCGTGGTCAAATTTAACGTAGTCCTCGGTCAGCTTCTGCACTTCTTCTTCGCGCTTAATTTTGGGATCCAGGTAGGATTCCCCCATGGCAGAAGTGCCGACCACCAAATCCCGGCCCCGCCGGATCCATCGGGCCAAAAGCATCTGTTCCTCATCGGACCCCGGTTCGATAACAACCATCGTATTCCATTCCCCACTAATACAGTTTTAACGGTTTGTCTTTGAAGATCGCCATTTAAAATCATTTTTGGTCCGGGGTCAAGGGGTCTCCCGCAATTTCCGGTCCAACAGGGAGGATAATAGCCCTTGGAGGTTGCAATTAGCCCTTGAACTGAGTAGCATAAGGGCCATTCTCAATCGACATTTTATTCGAACTTTTGAATCTTTTTCATAGAAGGATGACCCGATGACTACCGAGTCGACAACGCCTCAAAGCGCCGAGGGCTGGTTCCAAAAAGGAGTGACGCTGGGCCGGGCCGGGGATAACGAAGACGCCATCGCCGCATACGAGCAATCCGTGGCTCTGGATCCCGAACACTTCCGAGCCTGGTTCAACTTGGGGAGCCGGTATGGCAAACTCCAGCAAAACGCCAAAGCCCTGCCCTGTTTCCAAAAAGCGGTGGAGCTGAAACCAAACGACGTTATGGCCCATTACAGCCTGGCCTTCATTTGCAACCTGCTGAATATGCTCGAGGACTCGATCAAGCATTATCAGGAGGCGGTCCGGCTCAACCCCAAATTTGCCCGCGCGCACAGCAACCTGGCAACGGTGCATTATTCCGTTAAGCAGGGGAAAGAGGCCATCCATCACATGCGCATCGCCAAAGACCTGTTCCAGGAGCAGGGCGAACTGCACATGGTAGAGACGGCAGGAAGCCTGCTCACGGAATGCTACGCCGAATTTAAAATGTCGCCGGAAGATTTTGAGTAACGCGCTCCCCTGACGGGGAGGGGAAACTTGCTGACCGTTAACGGCGATCAATAATCGTTGGGCGCAACTAAAGGTATTAAATTGCCGCCGGCGGCTTGCCGGTCTCC
>QIDN01000128.1 GCA_003229345.1 Nitrospirota bacterium
GCTGAGTTTGAGCAAGCCGGCTTTGATGCCTTTTTTGCGCAGACGTTGCACGGCGGCCTTGCCTTTGGTCGAGAAGGAGTTGCTCATGACGAAGACATATTCCGCGTCGTCCAGCCGGTAGCGCTCCACCGCGCCGTAAAAACGTCCAAACCGCTCGCCGAATTCCTCAGCGATTTTCTGGTAAATGTTCACCACATTTTGCGCGGCAAGATGATGCTGAATTTTGAAGTAGGAATAATTGCCGCCGCCGAATACCGCGGAAGCACGTGCCATCGGCTCCGAGGCCTGGAACACCGGCTGTGACGGTTTAAACAGCGGCAGAAATTTTCTGACTTCCGCTTCGTCCGGTAATACCACCGGTTCGCGGGTGAAGGACAGGTAGAACCCGTCCAGGTTGACCAACACCGGCAGGCAGACTTCGGGATCTTCCGCGATGCGGTAGGCCATTAGGATATAATCGAGAACTTCCTGGGCGGTTTCCGCGTGCAGTTGAATGATTCCGGTGTCGCGCAGACTCAGCACGTCATTGTGATCCGGTTCCAGCGTAATCGGAGTCGCCAGCGCGCGTGACACGTTGACCAGAACCAGCAGCACACGCCACCCGGCAATGGTATGCAGCGCCTCCAGACCAAACAGAATTCCCTGACTGGAGGAAGCGGTGAACACCCGTACACCGGAAGCCGCCGCTGCACCCGCCGCCATGAACATCGAATGCTCCGAGTCCATGTTGGTGTACTTACCGTGCATGTGGCCATCGGCAAACCATTGCGACAGGGTTTCGACGATTTCCGTTTGCGGGGTGATGGGGAACGCCGGCACATAATCGACCCCTGCCAGCCGGGCGCCCCAGGCTGCCGCTTTATTTCCCGTTAACATTATTTGTTTTTTGAGGGTCAGTTCCATGATTCCACCTCCCGGATAATTTCAATGGCGTGCTTGGGACACTCCACCGCACAAATCAGGCATCCCTTGCAGTGATCGTAATCGATCACCGGTTTATCGTTGGCATCCATTCGAATGTCGCCTTCCGGGCATCGGGCGTAACAGATGGCGCACCCGTTGCATTGTTCGTTAAGGATGACCGGACGATATGTCCGCCAATTGCCGGTTTTACGCAGAGCCATGTTCCCCGTGGCAAAAATGACCGGGACCGAATCGACCGGTGGCCGACGCTCCAGGGTAACCAACCGGCTGGCCGAGAACCCGTTGTCGGATTCGCTGAACTCCAAGTCAAACGAAGGCACTTTCTGAAAGGCTTCCTCGGCCAGTTTGAGATTGGCGGCGATTTTTTCGGCGCTGAGCCGACCCTGCCCCAACTCATCCCGAATCGCCTGAAGCAGATGATGCAGATCGATATGGCCCGTCAAGCGCGCACCCACCGCGGCCAGAGCCGTGCTGAGAATCATCGGTTTCTGGATGTATTTCTGGCACAGCTCAGAAATGTCCAACTGAACCGGAAGCGACTCTAATTGATAATGATTTTTGAGATCGTGCGACGTGTGCCGGGAATTGATGAAGATGAGGGTAGAGGCTTCGGTGCCTTGGGTAACTGCGGCCATGGGGTCGGACAGCAAAGTCTCGTCGCCGATCAAAAGAATATCCGGCTGGGCGATGGAACCCCGCTCCAAGACTTTGTTTTTGCTAAACCGCACATACGCGGCGATTGGGGCTCCCCGTCGCTCCGCTCCGTATAAAGGGAAATCCTGGGCTTGATATCCGGCCAAGTGTGCCGCCGTACCCAGAATCTGGCTGGCGGTTTTGATCCCCTGTCCCCCGCGGCCATGAAGTCGTATCCGAAGCATGGAAGCCTCCTTTTCCCTTGTTTTCAACTCTAATGAAGCTTTTAAAGTCAATCAGTTAATGGAAAGTTTTAAAGTCACTGCCTATACTTAATATGGAACCATGGAAGATATTTTTCCAATAATTCGAATGCAGGAGGGGATTTCAATTTTGAGAGATAAAAAATGGAAAATCGGGACTGCGTATGGGGGCTTCTTATAAACCAGCCAATTTCAGACCTTTTGGACTGGAAAATTTTTGCATTAAATCCGGCTCACTCAAGCTCTTAATTAATCCGAAATCTAAAACTCCAAACTGGACAACTCAATAGTTTTGAAGTAATTAAAGAAGTTGACACCTCAGTAATATGCGTTAAAATTTTTTTATACCTGTTAGTATAAAAAAGGTAGCATACAGGGGAATTGCGTTGAGATTTCATCGCTTATGTGCCCGTTTTGGGGTATACTAAGCCTTCTGTCTTTCTAATGAAATCAGCGGATTTTTCTTCGGTCCTATTGTATTGCTAAAAGGGGCCGCAGCATGACCCAATCAATTTTTGATTTTGGATTAACCTAATGGCCACCGCTCCAACCAAAGGGATCGCCCAAACGCTTCAGGATGTTCTGAGTAGCCTTCAAAAGCAGGTGAAGGATAAGACCCTGGCACTGGACGCGGCGAATAAGAAAATTGCGTCTCTGTCCGGTGGTAAGGGAGGAGACTTTACCGTTGAACTGGACGAGGAGAAAGAAAAGCGAGCCGAGGCCGAAAAACTGTTCAAGGAAGCTAAAGCTGAAATTTCCAAACTCAAAATACAAGCTAGCGAGGGTTCCTCAAATGGCCAAGGGGCTTCTTCAGCCGAGTTGACTCAGGAAATTGAAAAGCGGACCCAAGTAGAAAAAGACTTGGCGGACAGGACCGCTGAGTTGCTCGAGATCAACAAAAAGTTACTTGCCGAAACCCAGGCCCGCACGGAAGTGGAGGCGGAACTCAATAAAGCTGACCAAGACGGGGGCGGCATACCTGAGGCCGAACATCAAAAAGAAATTGCTCTGCGTGAAAAGGCGGAAGCGGCTCTCCAGGAAGCTCAGGCAAAGTTGCAAGAGGTCCAGTCGAAATTTGCAGAATCTCAATCCCAATTGCAGGAAACTGAAAAGGCTCAGGGGAAAGGTTCCAAAGAGATGGAGGCGGCGGAACAGGAAATGGCGACTCTTCTGCAGTCCCAGGAATCCCTTAAGCAGGGAAAAGCGAATC
>QIDN01000393.1 GCA_003229345.1 Nitrospirota bacterium
TTCATTACCATTTATTGCACTGAATAGCCAAAAAACTGGATCCTTTTCGAATCATGGCATAACTGCACCCCTGGTTGAAGGCCCCCCCTGGGTGATCCCTGGGGCCGGTAACCACAACCTCTGGGGGGTTGCCGAATAATACTCGAAGTAGATTACGATAGTCCTAGGCGTCAACCCATGGCATGATACCCGTCCGGCGCCCGGTGAGAACCCACGGTAGATACCAACTCATGAAAATAAGAGTAATGGGGTGCAGCGGAGGTATTGGTACCGAGCTGCGGACCACCTGTGTGCGGGTGGACGAGGATATCCTGATAGACGCAGGCACCGGCCTGGGCGATCTTCGTCTGGACGAAATGGCCCGGATCCGGCATATCTTTCTGACACACTCCCATCTTGACCACATTTGCGGTGTACCGCTGATGGTTGATTCGGCGTTCGAGCGTCTCACCGAACCGGTGGTGGTATATGGGCGTGAAGAGACCATAGCGGCCCTTAAGGAGCACGTATTCAACTGGATAATATGGCCGGATTTCAGCAAGTTACCGTCAACGGAGTCTCCAGTCCTGCGTTGGGAAATCATACGGCCGGGCCAGGTGATGGAGCTGAATGGACGCCGGATTGAAATGATTGCCGTAAACCATGCCGTACCTGGAGCGGGATATCGAATTGAGGACTCGTCAGGTGTTTTTGCCTTCAGCGGCGATACCACCACCAACGATACTTTTTGGCAAGCGCTTAACAATCACCCGCGTTTGGATTCATTAATGGTGGAATGTTCATTTTTGGACCGGGAAAGGGAATTAACGGAGAAGTCCCACCACTATTGCCCAAGCATGCTGGCGGAAGATCTGCAAAAATTAAACCATCGGCCGCAGATTTTTATCTCTCACCTGAATCCAGGCGACGAACAAGGGATTATGGCGGAATGCCGAAAATTGTTGCCGGATTTTCAGGTCCATCAATTGCGTAGCGGCGACGAAATTCCATTGTAATTAGTGTCCGTCCAACTACGTCAATATTTTTCTCGCCTAAAGCGCCTACTGTTGGCGCAAAGGCGCAAAGGCGCAAAGGCGCCACCACCAAAAGTAGGCGCTTTAGGCGAGAAAGAATTTCAGTATGTTGTTGATAACAATACATAATAACTTTGCGATCTTCCGGCAACTGCTCCCGGCGTTGCTCTACCTCCCCCATTCCTGGAGTCGGGCGTCTTGGCGAGAATTATTCTTTCCAAATTATCCGCTGATGCTCGAGTGACCACGGGTATGTTTGAAAATCTCACTGAACGTTTGACTGACTCTCTGGCACGCCTGCGAGGACAGGGGCGTCTGACGGAAGACAATATCAAAGAAGCACTACGTGAAGTGCGAGTTGCCTTGCTGGAAGGTGATGTGGCGCTTTCTGTGGTTAGGGACTTCATCGAAAGGGTACGCGGCAGGGCCGTCGGACAGGAGGTTTTGAAGAGTCTCACGCCGGGCCAAGCCCTCGTAAGGGTCGTGCATGATGAGTTGGTTACGTTAATGGGGGAAACCTGCGCTGAGTTGAACCTTAGTACCCAGCCGCCTGCAGTGGTATTGATGGCGGGACTGCAGGGATCCGGTAAAACTACCAGCGCCGCCAAACTGGCTCGATGGCTGAGGGAACGAAAACAAAAGAAAGTGCTGCTGGCTAGCTGCGATGTCTACCGGCCTGCAGCGATTGACCAGCTACATACACTGGCGGACCAAGTCGAAGCCGAATTCTTCTCCAGCGACTCTGGGCAGGACCCTGTGCAAATAGCGCAGCAAGCTGTGGAATATGCCCGCAAGCAATTCCTTGATGTGGTAATCGTTGATACCGCCGGGCGTTTGCATATCGATGCCGATATGATGGATGAGATTCAGCGCCTGCATAGCGCAGTACAGCCGGTGGAAACCCTGTTTGTCGTGGACAGCATGACCGGCCAGGACGCGGTGAATGCGGCCAAAGCCTTTCACGATGCATTGCCGTTGACCGGTGTCATACTTACCAAGATTGATGGCGATGCCCGAGGCGGCGCGGCGCTTTCCATTCGCGCGGTTACGGGCAAGCCCATCAAATTTTTGGGTGTGGGCGAAAAGGTTACGGCGTTGGAGCCGTTTCACCCGGACCGAATCGCTTCCCGCATTCTTGGTATGGGAGACGTGCTGTCTCTGGTGGAAGAGGCGGAGCAGAAAGTTGATCAAGATAAAGCCGCCAAACTGGCCCAAAAAATTAAAAAGGGCAAGCGATTTGATATGGACGATTTTCGCGATCAATTGCTGCAAATGGTGAATATGGGCGGGATGAGTTCGTTAATGGAAAAACTTCCCGGCGCTGCCCAACTACCAAAAGGGGTTAAGAGCCAGATGGATGATCGTGAATTGCACCGTATGGTCGCAATTATAAATTCCATGACGGTCCAGGAGCGGCGTTTTCCCGCAGTGGTGAAGGGCTCGCGGCGGCGCCGGATCGCGGCGGGTTCGGGAACCCAGGTGCAAGACGTCAACCGTCTGCTCAAGCAGCACCAGCAGATGCAAAAGATGATGAAAAAAATGTCAAAGGGAGGGTTGGGAAAGATGATGAGAGGATTAAAGGGACGCATGCCCCAAGGGATGCCATTTTAATTAGGAATTAACAATCAACAATTCCTAATTCCTAATTAATAGTCCTCTCGCCTGAAAACCAGGCAATAAAAACGGCGGACCCTAGGGTATCCGCCGTGTAAAACGTACTAGTCTATTTTTGATATTCTATTTTGTTATTTTGAATTCCATCGCGCTACGCCTGATCCTACCCGGTCTTTTTATCAGGTTGGGCTAAGCCGTGTTCCTGATTCCTCCCTCTTTATGGGAACGCGCTGCGGCGACACTAGTTGTATAAGCAAACGCTGTGCCAACTTATTTATCTTTTGTTTAACAATAAGTTAAGTTCATTTTCTCAGACGCTGGTGTGACCGATTCGTCGAAGTGTAAGATTGCTCGACAGAAGTACCGTCGGCGTCAACCACCGAATCGGCAAGAAA
>QIDN01000171.1 GCA_003229345.1 Nitrospirota bacterium
TGTATGGTCTTTTGGTGGCCAGAACCTCTGGCGTGGTCATCCCGGTTCGTACCATGATCACGGTCGCTATGGGGACTTCGAAGGCAATACCGAACGCAAAGAACAGTTTCAAGCTAAAGTTTAAGTACGAGTTTATATCCGTCATCACGGCCACACCTTCCGGTGCGGTGCTGGTGAAAAACAGAAATATGATGGGAAAGACCGCGTAATAGGCAAAAGCTATCCCGAGGTAAAACAAAACGGTGCTGGAGGTGATGATAGGCAGAGCCAGTGCCTTTTCCTTGTCATACAATCCCGGCGCAACAAACGCCCACAACTGATAAAGCAGAAACGGTATTGCTATGGCCACCGCTACCGCAAAGGCGAGCTTGAATGGCACAAAGAACGGCCCATGAGGTTCGGTGGATATCATGGTGCTGCCTTCAGGTAACACCGCCATCAGTGGTGCGGCGAAATACTGGTACAGATCGTTGGCAAATACGGCAAGGGGAATGAAAACAATCAACACCGCGGCCAGGGAGTACATCAGGCGGTTTCGCAATTCAATGAGGTGCGAAATAAATGTTTCTTTGCTTGATTCGGTTGCCATTGGGGTATAAGGGAGAACGGGGGGCTAGTTGCCGTCGGTTTTAGCGTTCTTGATTCTTGTTTTTTTCGGCTTCTTCCTGATTTTGGTCGATTTTTCCGCTGCAGTTGACTTCGATTGCACCGGGGCTTTGGGGGCGCCATTTTTTCCGGCCAACGCGGATTTTTTCACGGACCTGGATTTTGCCGGCTTGTCCTTCTTTTTCCCAGGTTTTTTAGCTGGCGTTTTTCCGGCCACGGTACCGACTTCCTCAGATAGATCGCTCGTTGTAGTTACTTCGTTGTGCGCAGGAGCGGACTGGCTGATAGCAGCAGCAATATCTACATTCTCCGTATCCCCGGAAACTTCATCAACCGATTTTCGAAACTCATCTCCAACGGCCCCCAACTCCTTTTTTGTCATATCCAGGTCTTTTTTCAGATCCTGTCCCGCCTGTTTGAGTGCGTTTAGTTCCTCCATGCGCAGCTCTTCATTGATGTTCGTCTTGACTTCATTCACCATGCTCTTCATTTTGCCGATCCACATACCCGCCTTCCTGGCCACCCCGGGCAGCCTTTCAGGCCCGAGAATCAACAATGCGATAACGGCAATAAGACCGATCTCGAAGAAACCTATATCAAACATGGTGAAGTCTTTGTAGTAACCCTAGTAATTCCAATTCCCCATAAATCCGATTCCGTGGGTGATCTTTGCGAAAGTTCTCAGTAACTCCGTGCCAGACAGTGGTGTTGTGGTTGTCTTTCACAACACCACTGTAAGGGATGTGCGCACGGTCTTTTTTAGAAGTTACATCATAGCGCAGAGTTGTGAACTACCGGGTTAGAACCGATGTTAAGTTTTTTTTTCGGTCTCGACTTTTTCCGCACCGGTGCTTTTGATGTCATTTGCTGCTGAAATTTCATCCTCGATTTGCTTCTGCTCCTCATCATCACCATCGTCTTTCATCGACTTCTTGAACGTTTTGATTGCACCGCCGAGATCCGTGCCGATGTTACGCAATTTCTTCGTGCCAAATAACAGAATGACTATCACCAAAACGATCAGCAACTGCCAAATACTGATTCCACCGATACCCATAAAATTTCTCCAATTTAATTGATCAACATTCTCGGTCGGCTTTTTCAGCCAGGCCGGATATACCATAGCGTCTTGTCAGTTCCTGGATCACATGCTGCGGACCCAATCCCTGGTGAGACAACATCACCAGTGAATGAAACCACAGGTCGGCGGTTTCACGAATCAACCTGTCCCTGTCACCGGAAATCGCCGCCTCGACGGTCTCGGCAGCCTCTTCCTCAACCTTATTCAATATCGCACCCAAACCCTGTTCGTACAAGCCGGCGACATAGGACTGCTTCGGGTCTCCGCCTTTGCGGGACTCCAGCACATCCGCAAGTTCACCTAAAATATCCATTGCATAAAGTACCACCTATCCTCTGTAAATGATATTGGGGTCTTTCAATTGCGGGTCAACGGTTTTCAATTGACCCTGTTCCAGCCTTCGGAAAAAGCAATTGTGCCGGCCCGTATGACAGGCGATTCCACCTACCTGATCCACCTGGAGCAGGATCACGTCGTTGTCACAATCCGTCCGCAGCTCATGAACGATTTGCTCGTGGCCGGACTCTTCTCCCTTGCGCCAGAGCTTCCGCCGGGACCGGGACCAGTAAACCGCCTTACCGCTGCTTGCCGTCAGCTCCAGCGCCTCCCGATTCATCCAGGCGACCATGAGGACCTTGCCGCTGCCCGCTTCCTGGGCGATGGCGGGCACCAGTCCCTGCTCGTTCCATTGGATACCGTCTAGCCAGTTACTGTTCATTTTGTAAGTTCAATAACCCCGTGCGAAACAGTGGTGTTGTGGTTGATTCCTGAACGCAATATCGTAGTGTAACCTAGAGCCTGACCTCGATCCCTGCCAAGGCCATTGCTTGCTTGGCCTGCGCAATGGTGTATTCACCGAAATGAAATATGCTGGCCGCCAGCACCGCATCCGCTCCGCCCTGGAGCACACCGTCCACCAAATGCGAGAGATTGCCGACTCCGCCTGATGCGATAACCGGCACTGACACGGCGTCGGCCATGGTGCGCGTCAATTCCAGATCAAAACCATCCCGGGTGCCGTCCCGATCCATGCTGGTCAACAGTATTTCGCCTGCACCCAGGTCAACCATTCGTCGACCCCATGCTATAGCGTCGATCCCTGTCGGCCGCCTGCCGCCATGGGTGAAAACTTCCCAGCCCCCACTCCGGCCAGGTTCCGTTCTCTTGGCGTCTATCGCCACCACGATGCACTGTACGCCGAAGTGAGCGCTCGCCTCACGGACGAAATCCGGGCGGTTGATGGCCGCGGTGTTGATGGAAACCTTGTCGGCACCGGCATGTAACAGGGTGGAGATATCTTCCAGCATCCGGACACCACCCCCTACCGTGAGCGG
>QIDN01000317.1 GCA_003229345.1 Nitrospirota bacterium
CCTCCAGATCATCGTTTTCCTTGGCCAGATCTTTCCAGAGATTGACACTGCGCTGAAGGTTGGAGCGGTTTTGGAGGGATTTCTGGGCGGCCTCGTTGTCGTTCCAGAAACCGGGAGCGGCCACCTCTTTATCGAGAGACTCAAGTTCCTTTAATTTGTTATCGACGTCAAAGAAACCCCCGGATGCGTTCGATGCGTTGGGCCATTTCCTGTTGCTGTTTTTTCAGCTCGTCAATCATGAATCACTCCCTGACTAAAATGTTAAAGGTGTTTACTATTTTCCGGAGGATTTGGAATTACTTCGAATTCCGAATCGGGTAGGGATGGTTGAAAAACGGATCGTCCCGGTTGTTCCGTTTCACTGCCTTGAAAAATTCCGAGGCATCAAAGTCATCCTTGAATACAGAGCCGCTGGACTCAATCGAACTCCTGCCTTCGATCATATCTATATTTTCGAGCCAGGACAAGTTTCGTTGAACCTTTTCCGGCAAATTAGAAGTATATTTCCGGAGTGTCTCCAGGGCCGCGCCTTCGTCCCTGAGAATCGCCACACACACCGTCGCCACACGATCCGCATCTTCAAAAAAGGAGACCCGCTGAAACACCGCTTCCAGAGTTTTCCGGTCGCTCGGTTTCAGTGCATTGCTTTTCCCGTACAGGTTGGTGACCAGCACACCTTCTTCATTCAGAGATTGGGCGATCTCCCGGTAAAACTCGATGGTCTTGAGATGATACGGAACCGATCCGCCTTTAAAAGCATCCAGAAATACCATGTCATATTTTTGGCTGCGCTGTTTGACAAAAGCCCGTCCGTCGTCCTCGAAAACCCGCAGGCGCGGACTTTCCTTGAAATCGAAATAGCGCCGGGCCAGTTCAGTCACACGAGCGTCCATTTCCACCACATCAATCTCGATGTCCGGGTAAACCTCGCTCAAAAACCGGGGAAGCACGCCGCCGCCCAACCCGATCATCAGTATCCGGCAGGGGTGCGGGTTCCACATCAAGGGAGCGAGGAGCAAACGCGTATAGATCAAGGCCAGGTCACCCGGCCGATCCAGGTCGATCCGGGTCTGCAGATAGAACCGGCCACTCCCCTGAAACCACATTTCCCTCAGGTTTTCCCGTTCGATGACGAAAATATCATTAAAGGGGGACCGGGTGCGGGTCAATATTTTAAATTGCTGGGTTTCCGTAGTCATAGTCCGCCTCTGGAGCAATCTGGAAGGGCTTCAAAATAGCCCTGCAATGCACAAAATCAGCCAACTTTGGCCACAAATACAAAAATTTTTCAAACCGCCAACACTTATGATACCATGACCTTATAAGTCGATTTTTGATATCTCCCTGTAAATTAAAGCACCGGAGCCTTTTCCGGCGGCATTATTACATATCTTAAAACTTCTCCTGATCATGGAGTCCTAGAATGCCAAAAAGAATCTTGAAACATAAAGTCGGGCTGGAGCACCACGGCATCAAAAACGTCAAGGAAATCTTCTGGAACCTGACCACCCCCGAATTATACGAACAAATTATAAGGAACCAGGAGGGAGTCATTTCTTCCCTGGGACCCGTTTGCGTAAAAACCGGTGAGCATACCGGCCGCTCCCCCAACGATAAATTCATCGTTAAGGAACCCGCCAGCCAGGACAACATCTGGTGGGGCAAGGTCAACAAACCGTTTTCCGTCGATAAGTTTGACGCGCTCTACGCGCGCGTGCTGGCCTATATGCAGGGGAAGAAATTGTACATACAAGATTGTCTGGGCGGCTCCGATCCCAACTACCAGCTCCACATTCGCGTGATCACGGAAGTGGCCTGGCAGAGCCTGTTCGCCCGCAACATGTTCATCCAAATCCGTGACACGGAAAAACTGGAGAACCACACGCCGGCGTTCACTATCATCGGGTTGCCCAATTTCAAAGCGGTTCCGGAAATTGACGGCACCAATTCCGAAACCTTTGACATCGTCGACTTCAGCAAACAACTGGTCCTGATCGGCGGCACCAAATACGCCGGGGAAATCAAAAAATCGGTTTTCTCGATACTCAATTACCTGCTTCCCCACAAGCACAATGTGCTGTCGATGCACTGCTCGGCCAATATGGGGGACAAGGGAGACACCGCCATCTTTTTCGGCCTGTCGGGAACGGGTAAAACCACCCTGTCGGCGGATGCCACCCGTCACCTGATCGGCGACGACGAACATGGTTGGAGTGAAGATGGCGTATTCAATTTTGAGGGCGGTTGTTACGCCAAGGTGATCAAGCTCAGCGAGGAAGCGGAACCGGAAATTTTTGAATGCACCCGCCGCTTCGGCACCCTTTTGGAAAACGTGGTGATGGACTACAACACGCGGCGTCTGGACCTGGACGATTCCAGCTTTACGGAAAACACTCGCGCCGGCTACCCGCTCACGCACATCAGTAATTCGGTGCCGGATAAGCGCGGCGGCCATCCCAAAAACGTGATCATGCTGACCTGCGACGCTTACGGTATCATGCCGCCGGTGGCCAAACTGACCCCCGAGCAGGCCATGTACCATTTTATTTCCGGATACACCGCCAAGGTCGCCGGAACCGAACGGGGAATGAGCCGCGAACCGTCGGCCATTTTCAGCACCTGTTTCGGAGCGCCCTTCATGGCTCTGCATCCTTCGGTCTACGCCAACCTGCTGGGTGAGAGGATCGCGAAGCACAAGGTCGACTGCTGGCTGGTCAACACCGGTTGGACGGGCGGCCCTTACGGCGTCGGCAACCGGATGGAGATCGCGTATACCCGCGCCATGATCAATGCTATTTTGAAAGGCGCCCTGAAAAAAGTACAACTGAAAACCGACCCGATTTTCGGCCTGCAGGTTCCCGAGTCCTGTCCCAACGTTCCTAAAGAAGTGCTCGATCCCAGAAGGACCTGGAAAAACCCCAAAGCCTATGATGAAAAAGCCCGCGAACCTGCGATCCAGTTCATCGAAAACTTCAAGGAATACGAAGACAGCGTCGGACCGGAAGTCATCGCGGCGGGACC
>QIDN01000243.1 GCA_003229345.1 Nitrospirota bacterium
GCCCTGAACTGCCTCTCCCCTGAAACGGAAGACGCCTGCGGCACCTGCGACTTCTGCCGCAAAATCGAAGACCGCGTTCACCCCGATTTCTTTTTTCTGGAACCCACCAAAGCCACCCCGACCGCACGCGAAGCAGCAATCAAAATAGACGCAATTAGGGAACTGCAGAAAAAGCTGGGCTTCCTGCCTTATCAAGGAAAAACCAAAGTGGCGATCATCGACCAGGTGGAAAAAATGAATCCGCAGGCCTGCAACGCCTTTCTGAAAACTCTGGAAGAGCCGCCATCCTCGACCATTCTGATCCTGATCACGTCCAATATATACAAATTATTGCCGACGATGATTTCCCGGTGTCAGGGCATCAAGTTCAACCCTCTGCCGCCGGAAGCGATCCGTAAAATACTTCAATCCCAAGGAGAAGAAAAGCTGGATCCCGCAGAGGTGGATTTGCGGGTCGGGCGTTCCAAGGGACAGGTCTCACGCGCTTTGAGCGACGAGGCCACCCAAACCTCATCTTACCGTCTGGCAATGATCGACTTGATCGGACAGGTGTCCTTCAAACGAATGGACCTTTTGTTTCAATGGTCGAAGGCCATGGCAAAAGGAGGTGAACCCTTATCCCAAATCCTTGAAGAAATGTTGGGTCTTCTGCGGGACCTGACGTTTATCAAATCGGGCGGGTTGCCCGATCAGTTGTTCAACCGGGATTTGATGGCGGAATTGGAACCGGTCGCTCGGGGAAAATCCCTGTCCCATCTTTTAAAAATGACCGAGGCGGTCAACCAAACCCAGTATGCCTTGTCCGGAAATGCCAACGCGCAACTGGCTCTGGAAACCATGCTACTCGATTTTTGCGAGGCCGCCTGATGCACCGAACCCTAAAAAATAATCCTGACTGCAAAAATAAAGAGCAGGCCGATCGTCCTCCGGAACCTCCTCCCAGGTTTGTCATTGGGACTCGTATCCGGGGATCACTCAAGTCTGAATTGTGCAACCCGCAACACTTGAATCTCCGGGTTGGCGCACAGGTCATGGTCGGCACCAACGATGGACCCAAAATGGGCCAGGTGGTGTCCAACAAAATTATCAACTTTCGAAAAGATGCATCCTTCGCTCCGCCCAAAATTCTGCGCATCGCCAATGAAAGCGATCTGGCCAAAGAAAAAAACAAGGAACAGCGGGAATGGAACTCCAGCCAACTCTGCTGGGAGTTGATCGACAAGCTGGGTCTGGCCATGAACCTGAGCCGGGTGGTTTATTTCGAAGAAATGAACAAGTCGATCTTTTATTTCACGGCGGAGGGACGGATCGACTTCCGCGAACTGGTCAAGCAGTTGGCCGCTAAACTACGGCACCGGATCGAAATGCGCCAAGTCGGCGTGCGGGACGAAGCCAAGGCCATTACCGGCCACGGGATTTGCGGGGAATCCCTGTGCTGTTCCACCTTCCTGACAGAGTTCACCCCTGTTACCATCCGCATGGCCAAGGATCAGGGACTGGCCCTCAACCCCAGTAAAATCTCCGGCGTGTGCGGACGCCTCATGTGCTGTCTCCAATACGAGCACGACCTTTACCGGAAAATGATCAAGGAGCTCCCCAAGATCGGCAAGATCATCAATACTCCGGAAGGCTCCGGCAAGGTGGTCAAGAACGATATCCTGAAGCAAGTCATCACGGTTCGCCTGCTTGATGATGACTACATGATGTATTATCATCTGGACGAGCTTCGAGAATACCTGAACAAACCGCAGGAAAAACCCGCAACCCCGACCCAATAACCCTTTGCCCTAATCCGTAAATGTAAAAATATTTATGTGAAGGTGTTAATTAAAAATGATAGATTTTTTTAAATCTAATGTTGTAAACATTTTTATATTTTACGGCTTCCTAGTTATTTTTTTTAGAGTACGATTTTTTAGCTTGTTAAAAGTTCGGCACAAAGAAACTTGGCAGCAATTTGAAGCTGGGTTTGGTTTATTTGATTTTAATATCATTGGAAAAAAAAATGACAAAACGGAATTCTTGGAAAATAAAAGTTACCTGAATCTAAATGATCCAAAATTGACCAGCGCGGGAAGTTTAGCTCTGTATTCAACTATACTTCTTACTTGGCTTTTCCGTGGACTTATCGTTTATATTTTTATCTGGCCATTTATAAAGGTTTTTTAATGAAGAAAAAAACGTTTTTTATCACCACGCCCATCTATTACGTCAACGACGTCCCTCATATCGGACACGCCTACACCACCATCGCGGCGGATGTGGTGGCGCGTTACAAGCGGCTGGCGGGATACGATGTATTTTTCCTGACGGGGACCGACGAACATGGCCAGAAAGTCCAGCAAGCCGCCGGGCAATCGGGCCGGGAACCGCAGGCGCACGTTGACGATCTGCATGTGCGCTTCAAGGAACTCTGGACCCGATTCAACATTTCCAATAACGATTTCATCCGCACGACGGAGGAACGGCATAAGAAAGTGGTCCGGGAAATCCTCCAGAAGCTGTACGACGAAGGTGAAATCTACAAGGACAGCTACGAGGGCTGGTACTGCATGCCCGACGAGCGGTTCTGGACGGAAAAAGATCTGGTCGACGGCAACTGCCCGGAATGCGGACGCAAGGTCGACAAGATTAAAGAGTTCAATTACTTTTTCAAGATGGGCCAACACCGCGACTGGCTGGTCGATCACATCAATCAAAACGAGAACTTCATTCAGCCCAAATCGCGCCGCAACGAAATTCTCGGCTTCCTCAAAAAGCCGTTGGACGATCTGTGCATCTCACGACCGAAGGAACGTTTGTCGTGGGGCATCCCCCTGCCCTTCGACGACCAATACGTCACCTATGTCTGGTTCGACGCGCTGATCAATTATATTTCCGTGCACGGCCACCTCGAGCAGATCAAGGACAGCGGTTACTGGCCGGCGGCGCATCAATTGATCGGCAAGGACATCCTCACCACGCACTCGGTGTACTGGGCGACCCTATTGAAGGCCACCGGCCT
>QIDN01000017.1 GCA_003229345.1 Nitrospirota bacterium
TGCTCATAGCACAACTCCATCACGCGGAAGTTGAGTGTCGCCGAGAACAGCATGGACTGGCGTTTCTGATATGGTGAAATGTTGCGCAGGATATAGCGCACGTCGACGATGAAGCCCATGTCGAACAGCCGGTCGGCTTCGTCGATCACCAGCACTTCAACCGACTTCAGGCTGAAAAGCTTCTGTTTGTAATAGTCAATCAGCCGTCCCGGCGTCGCGATGAGAACATCAATCCCTTTTGCGATGGCGTCCTTTTGTTTTTCGTAGTCGATTCCGCCATAGACGCAGAGAATTTTCAGTCCGCAATGTTTGCCGAGCAGGAGTGCGTCGCGTTCGATCTGCAGGGCCAGCTCACGGGTGGGGGCGATAATCAGCGCGCGTGGCGCCACCCATTGTTTGCCTTTCTGCGGCATCGGTTCGTGATTGACCAGACGCGTGAACGTCGAGATCAGAAACGCGGCAGTTTTGCCGGTTCCGGTCTGGGCCTGGCCTGCGACATCTTTCCCGGAAAGCGTAATGGGTAGAGTTTTGGCTTGAATGGGGGTGCACTCTTTAAATCCGGCATCCCGAATACCCTGTAGTACTACCTCCGGGATGGGGAGGCTTTCAAATTCAACTGTTTCTGATTCCATGCGTGTGATTGACAGGCGTCCCGGTTCAGGGCAGGCGGATTGGGGTGAACCGGGTGACGATGTGATACTCCATATGTAGGGTTGGTGTGCTTGGTGGTTTAACGGGTGGCGATTTTTCCCAATTGGGAATCAGTATATACCAGGCGAGGGGGGTTTCAACCGTAAATCTTCATTTTTCTTGACATTGCATGGCTCAAGATGGTTCAATATCGGCTCAATTTTTGAAATTTTCCCGATATTTGTTGTGAACACTCGCCTCAGACCGACCCCGATTCGTTTTCCAGTAATCATTTGTAACTTATGCGGTTAAGGAGCTTCGTCTCCACGGATAGGGTTTGAAGGGAAGAGGATAAACGAGTCAATAGGAGATAGTGGTTTTGATCAAACATGACGTCTTAATCGTGGGAGCGGGCCTGGCGGGAATGCGCGCCGCTTTGGAGGTGTGCAGAGACTTGGATGTCGGCCTGCTGACCAAGGTATATCCCTCGCGGTCGCACAGTGGCGCCGCGCAAGGAGGCATCGCCGCCGCCCTCGGCAACTCCGAAGACGACAGCTGGGAAGAGCACATGTTCGATACCGTCAAGGGTGGCGATTATCTGTCCGATCAGGATGCGGTGGAGGAATACGTGAAGGCCGCGCCACGGGTGATTTATGAGCTGGAGCATATGGGATGCACATTCAGCCGCACCGAAGACGGCAAAATCGCCCAGCGCAGTTTCGGCGGCCATTCCAAACCCCGCGCCTGTTTCTCGGCGGACCGCACCGGCCACGCTATTCTTCACGCTCTGCATGAGCAGGTGCTGAAGAATGCCAAGTCCATCAAAATATACTCCGAATGGTACATGCACCAGCTCGTGATTGAGGAAGGCCGCTGTAGCGGCGTGGTGGTGAGCAACATCCGCACCGGCGAGGTGGAAGTGATCCACGCCAAAGCGGTGATCTTTGCCACCGGCGGGTACGGTCGGGTGTTTAAAATCACCACCAATGCCTTCGCCAGCACGGCTGACGGAGCGATGGCGGCGTTTCATGCCGGGATACCGCTGGAGGATACGGAGTTTGTGCAGTTTCATCCCTCGGGTTTGTACCGTCAGGGGATTTTGTTTTCCGAAGCCGCTCGAGGCGAGGGCGGGTATCTGCTCAACGGCAAAGGGGAGCGGTTCATGGAACAATACGCGCCGTCACGCATGGAGCTGGCCCCGCGCGACATCGTGGCGCGCGCCGAGCAGAGCGAAATCGATGCCGGGCGCGGCGTCAACGGGGAAGCATGCATCCATTTGGACCTGCGTCACCTGGGGGAAGCGCGGATTATGGAACGTCTGCCGCAAATTCGCCAGTTGGGAATCGATTTTATCGGCGTCGACTGCGTAAAGGAACCTCTGCCGATTCAACCTTCGGCACATTATTCGATGGGCGGCATTCCGACGGACATGTTCGGTCAGGTGGTTATCGATCCCGACAACACTCCGATGGAAGGCTTTTTCGCGGCGGGAGAATGCGCTTGTGTTTCGGTCCATGGGGCCAACCGTTTAGGCACCAACTCGTTGCTGGAGGCCACCGTGTTCGGCGAACGCACCGGGAGGTCGGTGTTGAAATATGCAAAGAATGCGGAGTTTGGCAAGGTCAACGAAAGCCACGAAAGAGCCCGGGTACTGAATCAGATAGAGGAGATTTTTCAAAGGGATGGCTCGGAAAACTATAACGATATCCGCAACGAGATGAAAGAAGTAATGATGGAAAAGTGCGGGGTATTTCGCGACGCAGAGAATCTCAAATCCTGTATTGCCGCCATTCAAGGCTTGAAGGAACGTTGCAAAAAAGGCAAGGTAACGGATAAGGGCAAATTGTTCAATACGGAGCTGTATGAGATCATCGAGTTGGGCAACATGCTGGAAATAGCGGAGATTATTTCGACTGCCGCGTTGGCGCGGACGGAAAGCCGGGGCGGTCATTATCGGACGGATTTTCCCAAACGCGACGATCAGGACTTCTTAAAACACAGTCTGGTCTATCCCAAAGACGGTCAGTTGGAGCTGAAATACAAATCGGTGGTGGTCACCCGTTATCAACCCAAAGAAAGAACGTATTGATGGCGAAGTTTCGAATCAAACGATACAACCCGGAAAAGCAATCGGAGTCCTATTTCGAGGAATTTGATTATGATTTTCCCGAAGGTGCGACGTTGCTCGATTGTCTGAACCATATCAAGTGGAATATGGACGGGACGTTGACCTACCGTATGTCTTGCCGAAGCGCGATTTGTGGGTCCTGCGGGATGAAAAGCAACGGACATGCCATGCTGGCCTGTCAGAAACAGGCGGCCCATCTTTTGAAGGACGATACCGTTACTATCGAGCC
>QIDN01000209.1 GCA_003229345.1 Nitrospirota bacterium
CCAGCATTGCGCCCCGTGAACCTTGCACACCGTTACCAGTCAGCCAGTCTCCCCTCCGGGAAGGAGCCGGACTGAGGGCTTGGATCGCACTAACAGCGGTCCTGTGGATGGGAGAATCGGACCCGGTACTTGCCGAACCCCGGATCGGACTTGGCGAACTCGATTCCCTGATCTCCCAGCACTTGCCTAAACGGGATCCCCGATTGACCGGCGAAACGTTGAAAAATTTTATCGTCCAGCGACCCGTAGGGGGCGCCGGCACCACAACCTTCCTGATCCCTGGATTTGAGAATTATGGCTGCGGCAAATGCCACCAGCCGGAGCAACTGGTTCAAAAAGCAGCATCACGCATGAAGCGCGTGTTGGACCACCTCAAGAAGATCCTCCCCGAAAACAATAAAGTCCCGTTGCGCCAGTACATCATTCAGCCCTATTCCGACGCCCTGCTCCAACCCGGCCAGCTGGCACACGCCACGTTCGACACCATCCGCATCTCTCCCGGAAGTATTTTGATCGACACCAAAGCCTACGGCGAAGCAACACATCTCCATGAAACACTGCACCTCACCCAATCGTTTCTGGGTCACGTCAACGAATTGGAAGCGTACGGGCTTAATATCAGGTCCGATCCCCGGTTTCTGATTTTAAACTTTCCTTATTTCGCAAAAGTATTGGAAGCGTTTTTCATCCCGGACATGGACCAGATTCTGAACGCATATTTTAAGAGGAACATCCGGGAGAAATCGAGTGTGCCGCGCGAGGTTCAGTGGTTTCTGAACGAATTCGACGAAGACGCCCTGCAACGCCTATCCGGAGCCATCACTAAAATGGAGCCGCTTCTCGTGGAAGTCAGCCGGCTGAATCGCGAAGTCCCCTTGCAGTCGGCCTACTGGAGCGACCGCACCGGTGTGCGCTCCTTATTACTGGAAATCGCCGCCGTGAAACACCTGCCTCTGACAGAGTTGACCGTAAGTGCCGAAACGAAAGCCTGGGCATTTGGCGTGCTCGATCTGCAATTCAATAAAGACGATAATATACGGCTCGGATACATCATCGACCGCCGGAAGGAAGCACTGATGCACCTGCAATACGGCAAAGGACCGAAGGACCCGGCCCAGCGCCTCGCCCTGTACTTTCATTATCTGAAGCAAAAATTCATAGATGACGCCGGCAATATACTCCTCCCTATCGACAACCCTAAGGCCTTGATGGATTACGTCAACCAAAAGGTGGCCGGTATTGAAACCATGATCCAGCTTCCCGGCTTCACCCCGGTAGAAAAAGAAGCTGCCCGCGCCTGGGTAACAACCATCAAAAAAGAACTCGCCGCTTTGCATTAACCTTCCCAATCCCTTAGACTGAAATAGAAAGAACTTTAAAGAGGAGATTTTAGTGCAGGGCAGAATCCTTTTGAATTTATTCTTAGTATTTCTTTTGGTTCTTTGCGGTTGCAGTAGTAAGCCGGGCGTTACAGTCAAACGCTTCGATTTCAATGAAAGTTTTACCCCCTCTTCCTGGAAAAAAATTATAGTCCTGCCATTTTCCGGCGAAAAAAAATTTCAAAGGACCGCCTCGGAATGGTTTTCGTTTTATCTTCAAAAGCAGCCGCATTATTCAATTGTGACCCCAACTTTAGCGGAAATTGAGATAACCAACCAAGGAATGGATTTCCCGGAAAAGGGGTTTTCCATCGAAGAGGCCCGGCAGGCCGCCCGTCTTCTGAAAGCGGATGCGGTTTTTATGGGAAACGTTGAAACTCATAAGAGATCGCAATCTCCCGTTAAAATTTCGATACAGCTTATAGACGTTAAAACCGGCGAACAGATCGCAACGCACACCGTAGGTTATCCGTCTTGGGTTTTTCTTTGGGATAATTTTCAGGAATACGTAAAGCTGGCTACCGATGCAGCAGGCAGGGACTTCCTTAAAGTCCTCAAATATCTCGCAGATGGAAAACGGATTAGGCCTTTGCCAGAAAACTTACCACCCAACAGCAACAAGGCCTCTAATGAGATATAACTCTCAATTCAGCAAGCTGAGCGTCTTGGCGCTTATTATCCTGATCCCGGGATGTATTTGGGGTTCGGTTCAGTACGACCTGACACTTAAAAAAGGAGTAATAAAAAATATTGAGTTGGGGAAAACCACCCGGTTAAATATCCTGGAATGGTTCGGTCCCCCGGCAATCCTGGCAGAGAAAGAGGGTATTGCATCGCTCCCTTCTGAGGGTCAGGACTACGAAAAAATGCGGCAAGTCGATTCCATAGTTTTTTTTAAGTATTTTTTGGAAAGACATACCCTCTCCGAACAGCATGTCGTTTATTACTACTTTAATGAGTGGGAAAAGATAGGTGGTGTTTCCATTCCTATCCCAGGTTTAGCATTAGCCAGCCTCCCTCTGACTTCAGGTAATCTGCAGTCCCGCGAACTGTGGGTTTTGGTGAATCGCAAAACGGGGCGAGTGGAGGATTATGTATTTTTGGAAGGAGCTGAAAAATAAATATGAAGCCATGGAAAGTAAGTGTCTTGTTGGGACTCTCCTTATGTTTTTTGCCGGGCTGCCTCACTCTTTTTAAATACAGCGGGTCGGAAATCAAAGAAGCCCATGTAGCTCAAATTCAACCCGGAAAGACCCTTAAAAGAGAAGCATTGGAGTGGTTCGGGGCTCCCATGGTCATCTCCGCACGCAATGAAATTGTGGTGGTCCCTAAAGCCAGTGTCCCGGACAAGGAATACCGGATACCCCGGAGACTGACCGTAGTGAATTCGGATACCTTTTTTGATTTATTTTTTCCAGAAGTTGAATTTACAGAATACCACCGGGTGTATTATTTTTACTTTTCTGAAAGTAGGAATCTGACGTATTACTTACTCGTGGCCAAATATGACGAAATCGAAACAAAATTTGATAAATTGTGGTTATTGGTAGACGAAAGAACCGGCATCGTGGAAGATTATTTTTTTAAAAAAGGGATCC
>QIDN01000361.1 GCA_003229345.1 Nitrospirota bacterium
GTACGCAACAGTAATCAAATTCGATGCCTTGGCCGATCCGATTGGGTCCTCCACCGAGGATCATTATTTTTTTCTTGTCTGAGGGATTGGCCTCGCATTCTTCTTCATAGGTGGAATACAAATAAGGAGTATGCGCTTCAAATTCCGCGCCACAGGTGTCCACCCGCTTGAACACAGGAATGATATTCGCAGACTTCCTTCTTGCGTTCACCTCAGTCTCTTTGCAGTTTAAAAGCTTGGCGAGAAACAGGTCGGAGTAACCCATTTGCTTGGCTTTACGCAGGTCGCTATCCGATAATTTGTCCAAGGATCCGGTGTGGATGATTTCCTTTTCGACGTCTATAATTTCCTTCAGGTTAAACAAAAACCAGGGGTCGACTGCAGTGATCTTATAAATTTCCTCCACCGAAAGCCCGCGCCGAAGTCCGGCGGCAATATGCCAGAGCCGGTCCCAATGAGGAAGCGCCAGCATTCCCCGGAGTTTGTTCAAATCCGATTCGTTTTCGTGTTGAAGTTCCCCGCCGGATTCAAAGTTTTCCTCCAAGCCTGAAATTCCGATTTCCAGAGACCGAAGGGATTTCTGCAATGCTTCCTTGAATGTTCTGCCAATGGACATCACTTCGCCCACGGATTTCATTTGGGTCGTCAGCAGGGGAGGGGTCTTGAAAAATTTCTCAAACGTGAACCTTGGGATTTTCACCACGCAGTAATCCAGCGTTGGCTCGAAGGATACCGGGGTGACTTGGGTGATGTCGTTGCGGATTTCATCCAGTGTGTAGCCGACCGCGAGCTTGGCGGCGATTTTGGCAATGGGGAAGCCCGTAGCTTTGGAAGCCAGAGCGGAGCTTCGGGAGACGCGGGGATTCATTTCGATTATGACCATCTCGCCGTTTTCAGGATTGATCGCGAACTGAATGTTGGAGCCTCCCGTTTCCACGCCGATCTCGCGAATGATATCGATCGCCGCGTTGCGCATGATCTGATATTCCTTGTCGGTGAGCGTCTGCGCCGGTGCCACAGTGATGCTGTCACCGGTGTGGATGCCCATCGGATCAAAATTTTCGATAGAGCAGACGATGACCACGTTATCTTTAATATCGCGCATCACTTCCAGTTCGTATTCCTTCCACCCCAGCAATGATTTTTCGATCAATATGCGGCGCGTCGGGCTCGCGTTGAGTGCCCGGTTCACCATCATTTCAAAATCCGCCTCCGTGTAGGCGATGCCGCCACCCGTTCCACCCAGGGTGAAAGACGGCCGGATAATGGAGGGGAATCCAGTGTCTTGAACAATCTGCCAGGCTTGTTCGACGGATTCGGCGTAACCGCTGGGAGCGACCTGCAGGCCGATGCGCGCCATGGCTTCGTTGAACTGTTGGCGATCCTCCGCCTTGTTGATCGTGTCTACATCGGCGCCGATCATTTCTACATTGTACTTGGCCAGAACCCCCATCTCGGCGACGGCCAGTGCGGTATTCAAACCGGTTTGGCCGCCCATGGTCGGGAGCAGGGCATCGGGTTTTTCTTTCTCGATGATTTGGGCCACGACCTCTGGAGTGACAGGTTCGATATACGTTTTATGCGCGAAATCGGCATCCGTCATAATGGTGGCGGGATTGCTGTTCACCAGAATCACCTGATACCCCTCCTCCTTCAGGGCTTTGCAGGCCTGGGTCCCCGAATAATCGAATTCGCAGGCCTGGCCGATAATGATCGGGCCGGCACCGATGATCAATATCTTTTCAATGTCAGTTCGTTTAGGCATCAGTCTTGGTAAATGTCGCGGACATCAATTTGCCGGGAGCGTTCCCACTTCAGGCTCATGTAAGAAAGTTTTCGAATAAAGGTAAACCAGTTTTGCTTGTGTTCGCCTTCGATGGTTTTCGTTCTCAGCTCGGTCAATTGATTTTCAATATCCGAGATTTGTGATTCCAATTGCGCTTTCTGATTTTCAAGTTTCTCGATTTCCTCTTTGAGAGACTGAATCTTTTTTTCCTTGGTCGCGCCGGTAAGTTTTCCGTTCACCTTTACAAGTTTATCAGTGATTTTCTTAAGACTCTTTTGAGGAGAGACGATGGTTTTCTGGAGTTGCTTCTCTTTTGCGAGTGCTTCTTTTTCACTGGCTTTCAGGCTTTTAATCTTGGATAGGATAAATCCGACGGTAGGTTTTGGGTGATAACAAAAATGATCGGTAAAATAATATTGCCCGTTATAGGGAATGAGTCGTCCTTCAAAGAGATCGTCCGCATTGAAAAGAATGGACCCCTCGTTTTCCAGAACCTGATATTTTTCGTTGCCCATAATATCAACCACCATCACACAATCATTTTTGATCTTTTTTGCAATAAAAAGCCCATGAATACTCTGGGAAATCGCTTCCGCCAGTTCTCTGCTTTCCGGAGTGATGGATGTGTTTTTCAGATAGCGTTGAAGTGGGGTCGTCGCAGACTCGGGACAGATTCTGTCGAAGGTGTACCATTCCAGAAATGCTCCCATGCGGGACTCATAGGATTTGTCGTCCTCGAAAATTTCTCCTGATATCTTCTGGAAATCTTTTTTGGCCTGATAAATATCGTCTGGCTGATGGTCTCGGGTGATTTCTTCTATCAGCTGGTTAATGTTCTCTCTAATCATCGGTTTTCCTTCATCAGGGTGACAAAATTCTGGAATAAGTAGGAAGAGTCATGAGGCCCCGGAGAGGCTTCCGGGTGATATTGAACTGATGAAACAGGATACTTTTTATGACGAATGCCTTCGACTGTCTGATCATTGAGGTTGATGCAGGTGACTTCCACATCGTCGCTTCCGGTTTTATCATCCACTGCAAAGCCGTGATTCTGGGAAGTGATTTCCACTTTCCGTTTGTTCAAGTCCATGACGGGTTGATTACCGCCATGGTGACCGAACTGAAGTTTATAGGTTGTGCCGCCCAGTGCCAGGTTCAGAATCTGGTGTCCCAGGCAAATGCCGAAAATGG
>QIDN01000309.1 GCA_003229345.1 Nitrospirota bacterium
GACTCTGGGGGCGCCGGCATTCCCCGTTTTTGTGAAAGTCACCCCCCTTGTTCAGACCACTATTTCAAAGACACAAGCTTCCATTCAGGATTCTACACTAATTTTCAGTGTTAACATTCAGGAGAAAGGACCAAGCATCATGACTATCCGATTAGGAGACGAGGCACCCAATTTTACCGCCGACACCACCGAAGGTAAAATTGATTTCCATCAATGGCTGGGAGACAGCTGGGGAGTTTTATTTTCCCATCCCAAGGATTACACCCCGGTTTGCACCACCGAACTGGGTCGTGTGGCCAATCTGAAACAGGAATTTGAAAAAAGAAAGGTGAAAGTTCTCGCCGTCAGCGTGGATTCTATTGACGATCACAAAGGATGGATCAAGGATATCAACGAAACTCAGAATTGTACCGTTAATTATCCGATCATTGCCGATCCCGACAAAAAAGTGGCTGCGTTGTACGACATGATCCACCCCAACGCGCTAGACAACCTGACCGTGCGCTCGGTTTT
Source organism: Nitrospirota bacterium (assembly GCA_003229345.1). Taxonomy (GTDB): domain Bacteria; phylum Nitrospinota; class Nitrospinia; order Nitrospinales; family Nitrospinaceae; genus SZUA-226. The sequence continues at coordinate 514 of QIDN01000309.1, forward strand.
CATCATCGGTCCGGATAAAAAGGTAAAACTCACCCTGACCTATCCGGCCTCCACCGGCCGCAATTTTGACGAGCTGTTGCGGGTGATCGATTCCCTGCAGTTGACCGCCAACTACCAGGTGGCCACTCCGGTGGACTGGAAACATGGTGAGGATTGCGTGGTTGTTCCTGCAATCAAAACGGAGGACATTCCGGCGAAGTTCCCGAAGGGGCACAAAGTTATCAAGCCCTATCTGCGGACCACACCACAACCAAATCTCTAAAATGCTCTACGGTTTGGAGGGCGCACGACGCCCTCCAAACTTTTCTTTTTCCTGGCTCCGTGTTATTCTGACCGCGAATTCAATTCCCTTCTTAATTTACGACTGGTCCCGTCATGAGCCCAAACACCCAGCCTCCTCAAATTTCATCTCTGATTCGGCTGCTGGATGACCGCGACCCTTTTGTGACCGACCAGGTTGGCAACCGTTTGGTGGAACTGGGGACCGAAGCGGTGCCTTTTTTGGAGATGGCCAGCCGCGGAGAAAACCTGACCCTCAAAACCCGCGCACTGAAAATTCTGGAAAGGATCGCTCCCCAGGAACTGGCGGATGCCTTTCGCAGCCTTTCGCAGACCCCGGACGATATTGATCTGGAAAAGGGTATTCTCCTGCTCATGCAGTTTGGTCATCCCTCCGCCAATCCGGAACAAGTCCATCAACAACTGGACCAACTGGCAGAAGGCCTGGCTCCTAAGATCAAACTGGAAGAACCCGCCACACAAATTCTTGGACAATTGACGGATTATCTATTTCGTCGGCGCGGGTTTCATGGCAATCAGGATAACTATGCCGATCCGGATAACAGCTATTTCGACACGGTGCTTAAAAATAAAACCGGCCTACCCATCGCCCTCTCCGTATTGTGTATTTTGATTGGACAACGCCTACAAATTCCGATCGTCGGCATCGGCCTGCCCTATCATTTTATTGCCAAGTACAATTCTGCGGCCGATCCGATTTTTTTTGATCCCTTTCACCGAGGACGTGTTCTGACTCCCGAAAAATGCTCGGAAATAGTTCAGGGATTTGGTGTCAAATTTGAACCGCACTACCTCTCTCCCGTCAACCACCGGGAAATCTTGACACGCATGACCCAAAATCTGGTCATTGCCTATCAAAAATTGGGAGAAGAAGAAAAGGTGGGTGCTCTTAAGGAATACTCACAAATCCTGATGGGCCAAAGAGAACGGGGCCGTTAGCCGGATCCAATCAGAAAATCCCGGCTTCCCCGCTGGATTGATTCTGTTTCTGAAGTTGGTTGGCAGCGATGATCTCCTGCAGGCGCTCCAGAATGAAGTCAGCCAGATCCGCCACAGTACGAATCACTTTGGGTTCGCTGAAAATCTTTTTAGCTTCGGATGTAAACTCATTGCCCACCACCGAGTTAACTAATTCACTCACACTACGAATGTTTTCGGAATTCACCGCCGCGTTGTCTTGCGCAAACAAGTCGCTGATCTGAGCAGGTCCCGGTTGCGGACCCGATGTGGGTTGTGAATGGGATTGGCCGGACACCGTCTGGTTACTCGCCCCTTCAGGTGAGGCAATAGCCCTCTCTGGATTAACGGGTTGAGCCTGAACCCCTTCCGGTCTCTGCCCCTGATTCACTGAGGGCGCAGGGGTATTAACCGGATTCCCTACCTCGGCATTTGGCGCTTGTGCGTTCTGCAACGCCGGACTTGCGGCAGTCACCGGAGTTTCCTGTGGATCTGTGGCAACGGTCTCGGGACGACTCACTGACTCTGGCTGAGGAGAAGCAACCGCGCGACTCACCGGAGTTTCCACACGGGCGTGGTCGCCGGCTTGCGCATTCTGCAATGCCGGGCTCGCAGCGGTTACCCTGAAATCTCTACTCGAAGGTTCGACGCCTGCTTCCACCGTTACCGGATTTTCAACACTCGTATTCTCACTCGCACGCGAATTGACCAATGCTGGACTGGCGGCTGTCACCGTAAAATCTCTACTCGAAGTCGCGGGAACATTTTCAGTCTCTACCGGGTTCTTCACCACTGCACTCTGAGCATTGGCGTTCTGCAATGCCGGGCTGGCTGGGGTCATCCTGAAATCTCTGCTCGAAGTTTCGACACCTTCTTCCACCGTTACCGGATTTTCCACACTCGTATTCTCACCCGCACGCGAATTGACCAACGCCGGACTGGCAGCGATCACCGGAGTTTCCTGTGGATTGGTGGCAACGGTCTCGGAACGACTCACTGACTCTGGCTGAGGAGAAATAACCGCGCGACTCACCGGAGTTTCCACACGGGCGTTTCCATCAGCTTGTGCATTCTGCAACGCCGGGCTCGCAGCGGTCACCCTGAAATCTCTACTCGAAGGTTCGACGCCTGCTTCCACCGTTACCGGATTTTCCACACTCGTATTTTCACTCGCACGCGAATTGACCAACGCCGGACTCGC